>CAMLSX010000003.1 GCA_946484175.1 uncultured Clostridia bacterium | reverse complement strand
AAAGGAACCGTCTTGGTTCCTTTGCGATCTTCCACGAAGTTCCGATGCAGGAAGCAATCCGGAACCTGCCGCGCTTGTAAATTCCCTACGGGAATTTGTGCGCGGCGGTTCCGTCAGCTCGCTGCTGTTCTGAAAAAATAAAAGCCCCCTTCATGAGGGGGCTAACTCTCTTTTTACTATATCACTTACTGCGCGGGTAGGGCTTTTTCTCATCGGTCAGCCCGGCTAGATAGTCCATACTGGTTTCCAGTGCAAGGGCAAGTTTACGGCATTGCTCAAAAGTATAATACCGTTTCCCGCTCTCCAGTTTGGAATAATCACTCTGGTCAATTCCGGTGAGCATCTGCATTTTGACCTGTGTATACCCCTTTTCCAGCCGCAATTCTTTTAATCGCTCCATTAATTATCACCCAAAATTATTATGTCAAAATGACCTATTGATTTTAGGGGTAAATTGACCTATTATATAATTGAGGTGATTTCTGATGGATTTGTATAAAGAACTTTTAATTCATATTCTATCTAACCCAACTGTTCAAGTAGAATTCCCACATGTATCTCTGAATATTTCTGAAATTATTGAAGGAGAATGTTATCAAATTCTTCAGGAAATCAAAAACATCATAGATAATGAACAATTAGAAGATGATGAATGCTTTTTGCGTATTGAGTATATTATGCAAAGCATGGAAAACAGAGGAATATCATTCTCAAATCGCCATGATTTTTAAAAGGTATTTTTTCAAAGAGAGGAATCTGTAATATGCCGCTGACCACCATTATTTGGGACTGGAACGGCACGCTGGCCGATGATGTGCGTGTCGCCTTACAGTCCGTCAATGATATTTTGGCCCGCAGAGGGCGCGCTCCCATTACATTGAACGATTATTATTCCTACATCGATACCCCAATCCGCCGTTTTTACGAGCACCTGTTCTCTCCGCTGGATGACGCGCTTTTCGAACAGATTCTGGTAGAATTCAATGAGGGCTACCGCCTGCATATGGACAAAACCGGCCTGATGGCGGGCGGCAGGGAAACGCTGGAACGCTTTCAAAAAGCCGGACTGCGGCAGATGATTGTTTCTTCCAGCCATATCGGGGAGCTGCTGCATTTTGGACGCCTGTTTGGAGTAGAGGGCTATTTTGACCCGATTCTGGGCGCGGAAGATTTTCAGGCCTCGGGCAAAGTGGAAATGGCCTGCCGGTTTTTGCGGGAACATGGGATTTCCCCGGATGAATGTGCGGTGATTGGAGACACCCTGCACGATCGGGACATGGCCAAGGCCATCGGCTGCCCGGTATGCCTGCTGGATCGAGGACATCAGGGCAGAAAAGAGCTGGAAGAGTCGGGAGAACCGGTATTTCATGAACTGGCCGAAATCGGTGATTTTCTGCTGAAAAAATCTTCTGAGACAGCTTCTTCGGATATAAGATAAAATAACACCAATTAAATGGAGGTTGTCTATGCGCAACGAAAAAGAAATCTACGGACTTGTCATGGATATTGCAAAAAACGATGACAGGATTGTTGCTGTATATATGAATGGTTCACGGACAAACTCGAAAGTTCCCAGAGATATTTTTCAGGACTACGATATTGTGTATGTAGTGCGGGAAACAAAAACATTTATTGAGGATACAGATTGGATTCATAAATTCGGAAAAATCCTGTATATGCAGTATCCCGACGAGAGCCCCTATGAGCCAAGTGACAGGGAAAATAATTATGGATGGCTGATGCAATTTGAAGATGGTGTTCGCATTGATCTAACCGTACAAACCATTTCTTTTACCCAGAAACATATTCACGATGACAAGCTTTGCCGTATTTTATTGGATAAAGAAAACATTCTTCCAGCAGTACCAGAACCAACCGATGCGCAGTATTATGTAAAAAAGCCTACCAAAGCACAGTTTCTGGCATCTGCTAATGAGTTTTGGTGGTGCAGCAACAATATAGCCAAAGGCTTGTGGCGAGAGGAAATGCCCTATGTACAGGACATGGCTAACTTTGTGGTCCGTAAAGAGCTGGAAAGGATGCTTTCATGGAAAGTTGGTATTATTACAAATTTTCAGGTGAGTGTCGGAAAGTCGGCAAAGTACTTATATAAATGGTTGGAAACAAACGAGTATCAGGAATATCTGGATACCTATTTTGATGGAAATATCGAGAATGCCTGGACAGCAGTCCTGCGTATGTGTGATTTATTTGAGCGGACAGCCGAATATGTCGCAGGCAAGCTGAGATATCCTTATAATGTAGCAGAAGGAAAAGCTGCCAGATGGTTTCTCGAGCATGTACGGCAGCTTCCGAAAGACTCGGAAAGTTTTTGATCTACGCTACATCTGCAAATCATTATGTCCTTTTCTCCATTATAGTCAATCGTTGTATACAACCCATACATGATTGACAAATACTTTTATTTTCGATATACTAATCAGGTATGATTTTCCACCATGAAGGTGGTCAAACGAAGATGGACTTTCGTTTCCTGCATCTTCCGCAGACCGGCGGAATGTGTGGGTTTTGGTGTTTTGCTTGAAAGGAAGCCGGTAAGGCAGTGCTGCATGAAGCAGCTTTGCTTTGCCGGCTTTTTTGTATGCAAACGCCCTCCGGTTATATGAAAACGAAAGGATTGCTGCAAAATGTCACGTATGAAAACCACCAAACATCTCGTCTTTACCGCCCTGTGCATCGCGCTGGGCCTGCTTCTGCCCAGTGTATTCCACATGTTCGGCACCGGCACCCAGTTTTTGCCCATGCATCTGCCGGTTCTGCTGTGCGGCTTTCTCTGCGGTGCACCCTGGGGCGCTGTATGCGGATTGCTGACCCCTCTGCTCTCTTCCCTGCTCACCCAGATGCCGCCGCTCTTCCCCACTGCTCCGGCCATGATGCTGGAACTGTGTGCCTATGGCGCCCTGACCGGCATTTTCTATCGCAAGCTGCGGCTGAATGTCTATGTTTCCCTGCTGCTGGCTATGATCGGCGGCCGGATTGTTTCCGGTCTGGCAAACGCCCTGTTCATGGGGCTGGCCAATGCGCCCTATGGCTTTGAAATGTTCCTCACCGCCAGCTTTGTCACCGCGCTGCCGGGCATCATCATTCAAATCATTGTCATTCCCTTGCTGGTGCTGGCTTTGCAGAAAGCCGGTTTCCTGTCAAGGAAGTAACCTCATAACAGAAAGGATTCCTCTATGGATACCAACATCATTCGCGATTTTTTTGACCAGCGGGCTGCCCACTGGGACGAAACCTGTTTTCATGACCCCAACCGTCTGGCAGCGATTGCTGCACTGGCACAGATTCACGCCGGAGACAAGGTACTGGACATCGCCTGCGGAACCGGCGTATTCATCCCGGAGCTGCTGCGCTATGAACCGGCTTCTGTGCTGGGAATCGACTTTTCCACCGAGATGATCCGCGCAGCAAAGCAAAAACTGCACGACCCCCGCGTCCGGCTGGAAGCGGCAGACCTGTTTGATCTGACAGAAGCAGGCTTTGACGCCGCCACCATCTACAGCGCATACCCTCATTTCCCCGATAAAGAAAAACTGGTGGAAAAGTTATTTTCGCTGCTTCGTCCCGGCGGACGCGTTCTCATTGCACACAGTGAAAGCCGTCACACCATCAATGGCCGTCATCATCAGGGCGCACAGGCGGTATCAATCCCCCTGCGCCCGGTACAGGAAGAAGCGGCCGTTTGGAAACAATGCTTCACACCGGACATTCTGGCGGATACCGAAAGCTTCTATCTGATTTCCGGAACCCGAAAAGAGGGGTAAATCGTTTGCCTGTCCGGTTTATGAAAACAAAACAGCTGCAAAAAGCCCGGTTGCTTCTCGCAGCTGTTTTTCATACCTTTTCCACTAATTTTTTCACTTCGCTGACCGCCTCGGCCAAATAGGACTGCATGGGTTTGGGTTCTACCCCCACCACCCGCGCGCATTTCGCAATGGGGATCAGCAGCTTTCTGGCTTCGCTTGCCGCTACTGCTGCTGCCATGGCCGGGGTAATTTCCCCCATCATCGCATTTGCCATAACAATGCCGATTGGCCCCATAATCAAATCAACCCGCGCGCTGTTGAACACCACCGGATTTTCTCCAGTCGCTCCGGCATCTGCACCCGCGCGCAGCATAGCCGAAGTCGCAAGCACATTGGTTCCGACCGCCAGGATTTCGGCATCCTCTATTCCTGCCTGGCGCATTTGTTCAATCAGGCCGCTTCCGATTCCGCCGCCCTGCCCATCAATTACCAGTATTCTCACAAAAGCCCTCCCTGTTTCAGTCTGTTTTCCACTTTACTATGCTCTTGGGGTTTTGTCAAGAATCCATTTCAGGCTATTTTGATTCCAAATTGTAACTCTTTTGTTAAGATAATTTCATTTTTATATTTCCTTATTAGAATTTTATCATTTCTTTTTTATGTATACTTATCTATAGTCCAAAAACCCCGAATCAGAGAAAGATTTGTCGTGAAAGGCCGTGTTTTATATGCGTTTTTATAAAATATCCGCAGCATTGGCTGCTTTTTTAATTTGCCTGCTGGCTGGGTGTCAGTCTCCGCAGGAATCGCCCGAGGCTTCTGCCACACCGGAAGCAACTGCAACCGCTTCCCCCACAGAAAAGCCGGAATCTTCTGCGGAACCCGAAGCAACTCCTACACCTGCCCCGACAGAATCTGCGGAAACATCAGAGGGTTCGACATCCAACAGCTGTTTTGAAAATTCCGCATTCGTCGGCAACTCCATGCTGGAAGATCTGAATATGTTCGGCATCATTGACAATGCAGATTTTTACGCAAAGACCGGTTTGACGGTTTCTTCTGTGTTTAAAGAAAAAACAGTGGACGGAACCGCACCGATCATGGATGAAGTGGTTGCCGGCAATTATGAGAAAGTGTTCCTGATGTTTGGCCTGAATGAGCTGGGCTGGTCTTACAGCGATGTTTTTGTCGAGGATTACGGCAAGATTATTGATACACTGCGCGAAGCAAACTCCGATGTTGAAATTTATGTACAGTCCCTTTTCCCGGTATCCAAAGAGCGTTCTGACAAAAACCTGTACGGCGTTACCAACGAGCGCATCGTGGACTATAACAACATGCTCAAAGAGCTGTGCGATGAAAAAGACGTAGAATATGTAGACGTTTATTCGGCAATGGTCACGGAAGACGGCGTTTTGGAAGACGGTGCTTCTCCGGACGGTGTTCACCCCAACATGCAGTACTGCGAAACCTGGGTACAGTATCTGCGCGACCACTGCTGACCTGTAAAATATGAAAAAGGAGAATGACATATGAAACTGAGAAAAATTGCTGCTGTTTCGGCCTGTGTGCTGCTGGGACTTTCTGTACTGGCAGGCTGTTCATCGTCTCAGAAGAGCATCACGGCTCCCACCGAAGAAATTGCACAGAAATTACAGGAATCCCTCTCGTTTGAATATCCACTGAATCAGCTGTCGGAAGACGCTGCCAACCGCCTGTATAAATTGGAAGGCGACATCATCGAAGAACAGTCGGTATATGTGGGCACGGGCGGCGCGCTGGCTGACGAAGTGAGCGTCTGGCGCGTAAAAGACGAAAAAGACGCAGAGACCGTGAAAGAAGCTGCCGAAACCCGTGTGGAAAACCAGAAGGTCAGCTTCAAGGACTATGTCCCGGCAGAAATGCCCAAGCTGGAAAAAGCGGTGATTACGGTAGAAGGTGATACCATCATTTTGTGCGTCAGCGCAGATCCGGACAAGGCAAAAGAGGTTATCGCCTCTTTTGAAGAATAATATCGAATAAAAATGACGCCGGAAGGAGTGGAAAAACCATTCCTTCCGGCATTTTTATTTCTGTATTGTATCTGGATTATTTCAACAGCATCGGGCGAATCTCTGCTGCCAAAAAGAACGAGCCGCAGACGATTACAGCGCCATCCTTGCCTGCCAGCTCTTTGGCTTCCTGCAGAGCCTGTGCATAGTCAGTACAGGGGCGGCTGTCGCTGCACCATACGGCTGCCTCTTCCGCCAGTTCTTCCGCTGAAAGGGAACGGGGGTTTTCCGGACGCAGGGTGCGTACTGCCGAAAACAGCGGGGCCAAAACAGAAAGTGCTGTGCGGCTGTCTTTATCCGACATCATACCCATCACAGCCACCAGCTTTTTGCCGGCAAGATGCTCCGCCAGCACATCCCGCAGGGCAACTGCACAGCCGGGGTTATGTCCGCCATCCAGCAAAATCAGCGGGTCATGGCCTAAAATCTCCATTCTTGCGGGAATCCGCGCCTGTGCAAAGCCTTCCTGAATGGCTTTCAGCGGCAGGTTCCAGCCCTTCTGCTGCAAAACTTCCAGCGTGGTCAGGGCTGTGACGGCGTTTTTCACCTGATGCTCGCCCACAAAGGGCATGAGCAGCGGTTCGCCCCGGTACAAAAGCCGGGTTCCATAAATGGAGCGCTCCTGTTCCTGTACCATCGAAAGCTGTGCCAGACGGAACGTCGCTCCGCGCTCTTCGGCAACTTTCTCCAAAACTGCCTGTGCGCCGGGCTGCTGGTCAGGATAACAGACCAAGGTACCGCCGGGCTTGATGATTCCGGCTTTTTCAAAGGCGATCTGCTCTACGGTATCTCCCAGCACGGCGGTATGGTCGAGAGAAATCGATGCAACCGCTGCTGCTTCCGACGTATCGATGACGTTGGTAGCATCAAAACGGCCGCCAAGCCCGACTTCCAGCACGACGATATCGCACTTCCGCTCTGCAAACCAGCGGAATGCCATGGCGGTAATGAATTCAAATTCCGTGATGGTTTCGCCGCTGGCCTCCATCTCGTCCGCCATAGCAGAGACCTCCTCTACCTGTTCAATCAATTCTTCTTCGGGAATCATCTGTCCGTCAATCTGGAAGCGCTCCCGGAATTCCAGCACATAGGGAGAGGTATACAATCCGGTGCGATATCCGGCAGCTTTCAGCGTACTGGCAATCAGGGTGCAGGTAGTACCTTTGCCATTGGTACCCGCCACGTGGACGAATTTCAGCTGTTTCTGGGGGTTCCCCAATTTTTCCAGCAGAGCGGAAATCCGCTCCAATCCGGGCTTGATGCCAAACAGAAGACGGCTGTTGACTTTCTCCATGGCTTCTTGATAGTTCATGTAAATCACCTTCATGAGAAAAAAGGGCTGGCTGAAACAGCCAGCCCTCAAAGATCATTGAATTTTATAGGCGAACTTTTCATATTTGTGCAGGAATGCTTATACTCCCTCAGTCAACTTCGTTGACAGCCCCCTCGAAGAGGGGGCCTATAAGCCTCTCTCTTTGAGGGAGGTGGCACGGCATAAGCCGTGACGGAGGGAGTTCACAGCCCTCTTTTCTTAAGAAAGCGCCTTCATGCTCTCTTCAATCAGGCGGATACGCTCACGCAGCTTTTCGCCGTTCTGGCGTGCGCCCTCAATAATAGCAGCCGGGGCCTTGGAGATGAACTTCTCATTGTTCAGCTTGGCATCCACACCAGCCAGCTGCTTCTTGGCGTTGTCCAGCTCCTTCTGCAAACGGGCCAGCTCAGCTTTTTTATCCACCAGATCATCCATGGGGATATAAGCCTTTGCGTCGCCGGTGACCACCGTCACAGCGCCTTCCAGCTCAAAAGCCTCGCCCACTTCCACCTCGCTGGCATAGGCCAGTTTCATGAGGATCGCGGTGCAGGCCTGATAAGCCTCCGGGTTAGCGGTAGCCACATACAGCTTTGCTTTCTTGGAGGGGGCCACATTCATCTCTGCGCGGCGGTTACGGATACCGCGAATCAGTTCCATGATGTGTGCCAGCTCCTGCTCGGCCTTGGGGAAGCTGTACTGCTCTTCATACTCCGGCCACTTGGAGATCATGATGGACTCGCCCTCATGCGGCAGGCTCTGCCAGATTTCCTCGGTGATATAGGGCATGAAGGGATGCAGCAGCTGCAAAGTGCGGCTCATGACCCACACCAGCACCTGACGGGCGGCCTGTGCCTTGGCTTCGTCGCCGGACTGCATGCGGATTTTGGCAATCTCGATATACCAGTCGCAGAAGCTGTCCCACAGGAAGTCATAGAGCTTCTGGACGGCAATGCCCAGCTCGAATTTCTCCAGATTGTCGGTGATTTCCCTGGTCACGTCGTTCAGAGCGCTGACAATCCACTTGTCCTCCAGCTCCAGGGTTTCGGGCAGAGCATTGGGCACATTGTGGCCGTCAATGTTCATGAGGATAAACCGAGCGGCGTTCCAAATCTTGTTGGCAAAGTTCCGGCTGGCGGCTACCTTCTCATCGGAGAAGCGCAGGTCGTTTCCGGGGCTGTTGCCGGTCACCAGGGTAAAGCGCAGAGCATCCGCGCCGTACTGCTCGATGACCTCCAGCGGGTCAATGCCGTTGCCCAGGGATTTACTCATCTTGCGGCCCTGTGCGTCGCGCACCAGACCATGAAAGAATACGGTCTTGAAGGGCGGCACTTTCATGTTCTCAATGCCGGAGAAGATCATTCTGGCAACCCAGAAGAAAATGATATCATAACCGGTCACCAGTGTGCTGGTGGGGTAGAAATATTTCAGCTCTTCGGTGTTATCCGGCCAGCCCAGCGTGGAGAAAGGCCACAGAGCGGAGCTGAACCAGGTGTCGAGGGTGTCGGGGTCCTGTTCCAGATGGGTGCCGCCGCACTTGGGGCAAACGGTGGGATCTTCCTTGGCAACGATGGTCTCGCCGCAGTCGGCGCAGTACCATGCCGGGATACGATGGCCCCACCACAGCTGACGGGAAATACACCAGTCCTTGATGTTCTCCATCCAGTTGTAGTACACCTTTTCCATACGGTCGGGGATAAACTTCACTTCGCCATCCCGCACGCAGTCGATAGCGGGCTTGGCCAGAGGCTCCATCTTCACAAACCACTGCTTGGAAACCATGGGCTCTACGGTGTTGTGGCAGCGGTAGCAGGTACCCACTTCATGCTGCAAAGGCTCCACAGCCTTCAGGAAACCGCCGGCTTCCAGATCGGCGACAATAGCCTTGCGGGCTTCCATGGTGGTCATGCCGGCATATTTGCCGCAGTCCAGCACTTCCGGCTCTCCGGCGGCAGCGCGTCCGCTGGCAAACAGCTCGTCAGCAGCGGCCTTATCGGCGGCGCCGGTCATATGGCCGTCATAGGTGAACACACGGACGATAGGCAGGTCGTGGCGCTTGCCAACCTCATAGTCGTTGGGGTCGTGGGCGGGGGTGATCTTCACCACGCCGGTACCCTTTTCCATGTCGGCATGCTCGTCGCAGACAATGGGGATTTCCTTATTCAGCAGGGGCAGTACCACATGGCAGCCGTGCAGGTGGGCATAGCGGGGGTCTTCGGGGTTGATGGCCACGGCGGTATCGCCCAGCATGGTCTCAGGACGGGTGGTTGCCAGTTCCAGCATTTCGCCGGTTTCCTTAACGGGATACAGCAGGTGCCAGAAGTTGCCGTCCTGGGTCTTGTATTCCACTTCGGCGTCAGAAATGGAGGTGTTGCAGTGGGGACACCAGTTGACCATGCGGTTGCCGCGGTAAATCAGGCCCTTTTCATACAGGTTGACGAACACTTCCTTGACAGCGCGGGAACAGCCCTCGTCCAGGGTAAAGCGCTCCCGCTCCCAGTCGCAGGAGGAACCCAATTTTTTCAGCTGTTCCACAATGCGGCCGCCGTACTGGCGCTTCCACTCCCAGGCGCGCTCCAAAAATCCGTCACGGCCCAAGTCTTCTTTAGTAATGCCTTCTTTACGCATGGCTTCCACGATTTTGGCTTCGGTAGCGATGGAAGCATGGTCGGTTCCGGGCAGCCACAGGGCGGAATAACCCTGCATCCGGCGCCAGCGGATGAGGATGTCCTGCAAAGTCTCATCCAATGCGTGACCCATATGCAGCTGGCCGGTGATGTTCGGCGGGGGAATCACGATGGTATAGGGTTTCTTTTCGGGGTCGGGCTCAGCGTGGAAATAGTTGCCCTTCATCCAGAAGTCATAGGTTCTGTTTTCCACTTCCTGAGGCTCATAGGCTTTCGCCAGTTCCTTGCTCATGGAGTTCCTTCCTTTCAATCATAAAATAATAGTAATTACAAATTTATAAGAACCGGAAAACCCGGTTACAGGCTTATTGGGATACAGAGGTTTCCGCTTTTCTGCCATTTAGAAACGAATCGAAGTGATACTCCCTCCGTCACGGCTTACGCCGCGCCACCTCCCTCTATGAGGGAGGCATTGGACTGCGAAACCTTTCTTCCGCGTATATAACAATAAATCGCACTGATGACATCGGCGCAGAAGAAAAAGTGCAGAATGATGTTGACGACGGTTTCTGCCAGCGAAAATTTCCCTTTTCGATAATTCTTCCAGATACCGCTGATCCCGTACATGCTGGAAGGCAGCAGCAGGGAATAATCAAACAGCATCAGAAACGGAATCAGGGGAATGACCATAATATTGAGCAGCAGAGCTACCAGAAATACCCCTGCAAATACGGGAATGTTGCAGAGCTTCAGCACCATATTCCAGAACAAAAGCTGCCTTGGAGTGGTTCCCAGCCGGGGCAGGAGGAATGCATATACAATATTGGGAAGACAGATCACCAGCCACAGAATGGGCCAGAGAAGAAACACATATTTCGTCAGCCCAAAATTCAAAAAAACTGCAATAAACGCATACGGGGCAAGCATCAAAAGAATGGTTGGAATCTTTTTCATACTGCATTTTCCTTTACAATTTTGAATTTTCAATGGAAATATCAATCCAAAATCAATGATTTTTCTTTTCCTTTTTTATTCCGAGGGTATTCCCGGATACGGACAATAAAGTCCAGATTAACGGCTTCCACCGCGGAATTGCCTTCAACAAGCACGCCGCTGTCGGAAACCTGTCTCAGAATTCCCACGATTTGAGAATGGTCAAAGGTATAGATGATACATTTTTATTGCTTCCATAGACGAAAATCGTCTTATATTTTCTCATAAGTGTTCATCAGAAATGCTTAAAAATGGCTTGAATATAGGTTTTTTCGCACATTTGCTTATTTCTTGTTATATCTCTATATATACTTTCTTTATAAGCTAGGGCCTCAAAAAAGCGTCACATAAAGTGATTTGTTACGCGGCACAATAGCGCTTTTAAGGCTATAATCCCTTACTCACATTTTGCCTTTACAAAGCCTTATAGATAGTAGCTTTATCAGCGTCTACTGCGTAACGTTTTCTATGATACATAAAAGGGGCGACCGGTTTGCTGCTTTTCATTGTACGATGTGTTCACAATCTCCATTTATGCCCTTCGGGATACATGATTGTTAAAGCATCATCTAGCCAGTGCCTTTGTCTTTGATTCATGTTAGCCATGGCATTGTCATAATCACTTTGATAGCCTTCTCTTTCTGTATCTGTGGACTTATAAAGCAAGCACATTTCTGGCGATAGATACGGCAAACTGCCGTTATACAAAATAGCATCGGATAATACCTGCTTAACCGCATGATTACGTGCATACAACAAATCTGTGTCATCTTTGTCATTGAATAAAAATTCAAAAAAGTTCAATTTCGTCTGTCCTATGTGTTTGAAATCAATAAAATATATACCTGCTTCATCTGTTTCCGACAGGCATACCAACTCACAATCTTGTGTACAGCAAATAATGTTTCTTTTGCTTTTTATTTGATTATGAATATCGGTAATATGGTGAACTTTTCCGCCTCCAAGCATTTCATACACCTGAAACCCAAGAGATTGCATATACTGAATAATCGTGTCACGTTCTGGCCAATATGCAAGGATGTCAATATCACCATGTTTTCGCGTTTCTGCTCCGATAAACAAATCGATTGCCCATCCACCGCAGAAAGCATACTCAATACCACAATTTTTCAACAGTTTATTCGCTTGTTTTATAAGATTGTTCAAAGCAATCACCTTACCTACTTGCAAATTTTATGTAACCAAAACATAGCGTTATTTTGAGATAATTATTACATGAATTCGCAAAAACTACACTTGTGAAAATATGAAATCTATTTAGTAAAGAAACGTGGGTTTGGGATGAGTCTCAACAAGAAACTTCTACGGGAAGGGTACCCTCTTCCTATGCTTACTCTTCCTTTTCTAACACTAAAAGACGGAAGGGAATGAAAAGAAATCCGTAAAAGTCGAGAATACATTTTCATAAAGGCCATGATTTTAACCTACTGCAAAAGTCTCATATAATTATGCATATTTTAATTAACGCAGTTTTTCGTAAATATAGTTTCCTACAGCCCAGTTTTGTAAATTATGCAGCCGGGCTCCCTTGTCGCCGTGCTCGGGGTCGTTAAACAAATCGAGCAGCTTTTCACAGGGCATATCGGGACACAGGCCGCAATGTTCATATCCTTTGCTGATGCAACAAAGGGCCTTGTCGCATTCGCCATAAAACATATTCCCTTTTTGCCCTTTACAGCCCAAACAGTTGATTTTATCTTTCCATGCACATATACCACAGTACGTACCACACCTTGCAATCATTTCATTATCCATAATGAACCTCCTTTCTGAAAACAAAAACCCCGGATACAGAACACTCTCTGTATCCGGGGCGAATTCTCATTCACGGTACCACCCGGTTTTGGCGGAAAACTCCACCCTCAGCCTCTTTTATAAGGCTTGTGCCGTAACGGGGCCTGCCGTCCGGCCTTACCTCCCAAAGGGCTCAGGCACGGAAACTCCGGGATGACTGATTCACAGCGGAGGCCTGCCGGCTCACACCTGCCGCCGGCTCTCTGAAAAGCTTTATCTGCTGTCTTTTTTCCCATCAGCGTTTTTCTTCTATTGATTACACATTAGTATACCCATTCGGCTGCTTTTTGTCAAGGGAACAGGGGATTTTCTTTACACAGGAACCATACACCGGCCGGGCTGTATGGGGGTGCTGTCTACAATCATGGCAGTGCACAGGCAGAAAAGCCGCTCCGCTTCGCTGCCCTCCAGCGTAATGCCATAACAGAAGCCGCCTTCTCCCTGCCAGCACGGCTCATGCGTCATCAGCACGCGGCCCTTCTGTACAATGTCAAAGCTGCGCGCCTGCAAGTTGCCGCGTACATGCCAGTTCTTCCCCTGAAACAGCAAATTTCCGTGGTGCAGGGCCTTTTGACAGATAACCCGCATCCTTTCCCCCTGATACAGCCGTATCTCATAAACCCCTACTTCCGCAGTACCCACGCGCAAAATCCTCGCCCTTTCTGCGCCGGTGTCGTCCAGCAGCGTGAAAACACCTCGCAGAGGATCCGGACTTCCCCACAACCGATACAACAGGCGTCCGGAAGGTTCCTGTATGATAAAAAGCGTATTGCCCGGAATCGTTGTCTGACTGATATACAGTTCCATCAGCGCACCTCCCTGCCTGAATGGTATCATTTCGCCATGACAAAATCAACCGATCTGCTCCTGCTGTGAAATGAATTCGCGTACCGCTGCGTCACATTCCCTTTGCAGGGTTCCGGTGCGTTTTTGTGAATCATCGAACGATTCCTGCAAGCGGCGGTTCAGCTGTTCCAGCCGGTATTTCACCGCTTCTGCCTGGTCAATGGAATCACAAATTTTGGAGCGAACACACCACGCGGAAATAAAATCATCGAAAAACCAGTCTGCAAACCGCACAAACCCTTCTACGCGGATAGCAACCTCTCCGGCATTATCCAAATCGGAAAGCTCATCGCGCAGCGACGAAAGCTGACTGGAAAGCGTATCGGCAATCGACTGTGCATTTTCCATTTTCCGATACTTGATGAAATCCGTCTCCAAGCCGCCTCCCACTGCATCCCAGGTACTCCAGCCCTTAGCGTTTTTCAGGGAATCAAGCAGCGTTTCAACCGTGGCTTCTGCACGGGATGCTGCCTGCATGGCTTCCCGGAGTTCCTTCCGGCGGCTTTCCTGCGCTGCCATCTCCCCGCACAAAGCAGAATATTCCTCCAGTGCCGGGCCGGCAGTCTCCAAAAGCTTTTTGCGCCCGGCTTCCATGATGGCTGTATATTCCCGTTCACAATCGGTCAGCTCAAGCTGCTGCTTTCTGAGCGCTTCTATCTCTTTGCAGGCTGCCGACCTTTGGGCGCAGAGAATCTGCCACTCTTCCCCATACCGCCAGGCTATTTCCTGCTTTTCCATCCGCTTTTCCCGCAGCTTCCCAATAACGCGGTACCACATGTTTTTGGGCGAACGCTTTTCCATCTGTGCAAATTCTTCCTGTGCCTGTTCCATGGCAAACTGTGCCTTGCGGCAGCGTTCTTCCAATGCACGCAGCTCATTGTTCAGGCGGTCAAGCTTACGCCGGAGAGTTGCTTTTTGTGCCATGCGGGTTTCAAGGTTTTCCAGCTTTTCTGCAAGGGCTGCCATCGTTTTTCACGCCTTTCTCCACTATGATTCCAAATCCATGTGAAAACTATTTGTATTATATCACAATTTATATGAGAAAGGCAACGAAAATAGCCGCCCTGTACAGGGCGGCTTCGTTTATGGAAAATAACCTTTTTCAAAGGAACCTATGCTATTTTCAAAACGGATTCTTACTGCTCCATTTCGGGGTCAGGAAGGGATTGCAGTTCTTCATCCTCTTCCTCAAATCCATCCCACTCGATTTCACGGCCGCTTTCGCAGCGCCATTTGGGGATGAGCACCGAAGCCAGCACCGAAACAATCGGGACGGTCATGACAACGCCGATGCTGCCGGAGATTCCCTGCATGATTTCAATACAGATATTGCTGGAATTGAGAATCTGGTTGAGGGAAAGGTCGTATGTATAGTTGAGTACCAATGTGCTGAGCGAACCGCCCGCAAACGCCAGCACCAGCGTATTGGACATGGTTCCCATCATGTCGCGCCCGACCGAGATGCCGGAGCGGAACAGCTGAAAGCGCGTCAGGCTGGGATTCTGGGAATAAATTTCGGTAATGGTGGAGGAAATCGACATGGCGACATCCATCACCGCGCCCAGCGCAGAAATCAGGATTCCTGCAAACAGCAGTTCCCCGGTATTGACCCTGGTATGCTGGCCGATAAAGAGAAGCTCTTCGATATTGCTCACATTATATCCGCCGATATCTGCCGCTGCGCCAAACAGCCATGCTGAAAATCCTGCCAGCACAACGCCCGCCACGGTACCGACTACCGCACAGAATGTCTTTGCGGTAAAGCCGCCGATCAGGTACATCGTGACCAGAGTGGTGACCAGCGTAATCAGAACCGCCGAGAAGAACGGCGAAATTCCGCGGTAAATCATGGGAATCATCAGGAAGAAAATGCAGATAAAGGTGAAAATCAGTCCCAAGGCCGATTTGGCGCCGTTGCGCCCGCCGATCACACACAGGAGCAACAGGAAAACAACGACAAACCCTACAACCGCCAGAATACGGTCAGGGCTGTACACAGTCACGACATTGGTATCCCCGCTCACGCTGACAATCGCGATCACCTCGCGTCCCGGGTAGCACACAGCGCCAAACAGGTTTCCGTTCGGGCTGGTGGCTTCTACGGTTTGCCCAGCCAGCTCCCCGGTATTGATGCGCAGCTCTACTTTCTGATCTCCATAACGGTTCCCATCTTCCTGTAAATTATCCTGGAGTACGGAAACCACCGTTGCTTTTTCAAAGCTGCGGCCTTCTGTATTGACCAGCTGCACTTTGTCTATCTGGTTATACTGCCACAGGAACAGCGCAAAACCAATGGCCAGCAGGCAAAGGATTCCTTTTGCAAGCAATTCTCTTTTTGTAATCTTTTTGTTTTGTTTCATAGCTTCCCTCGAAAAATCACAGGGCAGAAACGTCTCCGTTCCTGCCCCGCATAGAATTCATTTCGGTTTTCAAAAAACCCGGTCAGTGAATCATGTTCCGGTATTGACTTACTGGGCGTTCTTCTTTCTCTTCTCAGAGTAGACGATTGCGCCGATTCCCAGTGCGGAGAGAGCTGCAACAATTGCATAGAGTGCAGCGTTGGTGCTGTCGCCGGTGGTGGGGTTGTTGTCAGCATCGGGCGTTACGGTAGCCTCGGGCTTGGTGGTTGCGTCAGGGGTTGCAGCAGCGTCAGGCTTTTCGGTTGCGTCAGGCTTCTCGGTTGCATCGGGGGTTGCGGTAGCCTCGGGCTTCTCGCTGGGAGCAGGAGTCTCTTCAGCCAGTACCAGCTCAGCCTTCGCCTTGGCCAGGTCGGCCACAGCCTGGGAAACCTCGCTGTCGGTAGCCTCAGCATCAGCAGCAACAGCCTCGGCAGCCTTCAGAGCATTTTCAAAAGCAGTCCAGGATTCAGCGGTGTAGTCATCTTTGCTGAGTTTCTTGGCTTCTTCGATTGCTGCGTTCAGAGCGGTCTTGTCAGCGGACTTCACGATGGTGTAAGCGGAGCTGCCGCCCAGCATTTCGCCGGTGGTTACATCATAAGTTGCGATGGTGAAGGAGTTCTCATCAACAGAGAGCACGGAGTAAGAAGGCGTCCAGGTCTGGCTTCTCTCAGCAACATAGTCCTGCTTGCCTTCAATCAGCTCATAGAACTTGGAACCGGTAGCAGAGTTGGCCTCCAGATAAACGGTGCCCTCGGGGTCAACTACGGTGCCGCCAACGGTATCGCTGTTGATCACATAGCAGTTGTTCTCTTCCAGATAGTTGGGGTCATCCTTATAGTTGGTGTTGTCATAAGCGGTGTGCTCTTTGCCGTCGCCGCTCAGCTGATAAGTACGGGAATAGGTGTGGTCATGGCCCTGCAGAACGACATCGATATCATATTCGTCCATGATGGGGGTCAGCTGGGTGCGGAGCACAATACCGTCAGAATCGGAATGGTCTTTACCGGAGCCATAGATGTCCTGGTGGAACATTACCACTCTCCACTTTGCGTCGGGATTCTCGGCCACAGCCTGCTTGATAACAGCTTCGTGGGTAGCGCAGTTGTAGTTGTTGGTATCCAGAATGATAAACAGGGTGTTTCCATAGGTGTAGTAGTAATCCGTACCGGCAACTGTTGCGCCTTCTGCAGAAATTCCGGTGTTGGGATTGTTGTAGTGGTCGCTGTAGTTGGAATTGCTGGAATCGTGGTTTCCGATTGTAGTGGACAGTGCATAGTTCTGAATTGCGGAAGCATTCAGGAAACCGGCATATTCATACTCATTTTTCGCAGTATTGACCTGATCTCCGGCGGTCATCAGGAAATTGGTGTCGGGGTTGGCATTCAAAGCGGTGTTCAGGGTGATGTTCCAGTTAAAAGCATCGTTACGGGCAGCCAGATAGCCGCTCATTTCATCGTTCTCGCTGGAAACCTGTCCCTTACATGCGCCGATCTGCGGATCACCGAACAGCAAAGCTTTGAAAGAATCAAAGTCGCGGGTGGTAAATTCGATAGCCTCACTCCACTCGCCGTTCTGGAAATACTGATAGTAGTAAGTGGAATTTTCATTCAAGCCATCAACAGAGACTTTGGAAGCATAATAAGCTTCGCCTTCTTCAGCGGTTTCCACTGTGGTTCCCTCTTCGCTGATGTACTTTGCATCTGCATCCTGTGTACCGGAGAACTCTTTGGCGTCCTTCATCTCTTTGTTATCAGCCAGGCGAACCTTGGGAACTTCCTGGGTCTTGGAATACCAGCTGAAATTCAGCTTGGTTTCATCGGAGCCAACCGTCAGAGCTACTTTCTGATAGTCCTTCTTCACGGTTTCCCATTCGGTTTTCCAGGCAGCCCAAGCTGCACTCTCGCCGGTAGCGGAAGCATCGTTCCAGTGCTCGGTGGCAGCGAACACAGACATGCCGGAGCTGGCAGCCATTGTCAATGCCAGAACAGCACAGGCCAGTTTTTTACTTCTCTTCAAATTCATCCTCTTCTCTCTGCATCAGTTTTCCATGCCTGAAATGGCTTGGAGTTCGTGTTTGTTTGGCTTACGGTTGGATTATAACAGTCTAAATTTTGCTTTTCAAGAGACTTTACAGCAATATTACAATACATTACCGTCTTTTCACAAAAACCATTTGTACATTATACACAATCCAGTTTTTGTAAACTTTTTTGGCTTTCAATTTTTGTCGGCGAGTAAGAAAACGCAGGCAAAATAGAAAGCTCCCGGCTTGCTGAAAAACAGCAAACCGGGAACTGAAACCGCCGGGAAGATCCGGCTTTGAAAGGAGAGCAAAGAAATGAAGGAATTTTCTTTGAAGAATTTTGTTTACGGAAGTGTATTGCCGGCAGAACGGTAGATTTCATACCATTCTTCGCGAGTCAGGCAAACATCGGCGGCAGCAGCCATTTCGCGAATACGCTGCGGCTTGGTGGTTCCCACCACCGCCTGCATACGGGCCGGGTGGCGCAGAATCCATGCAATTGCGACAGCAGCAGGGGTAACACCCTTTTCTTCTGCAATGCGGTTCAGCACCGAGTTCAGCTCTGCATACGAATCGTTGCCGAGGAAGGTGCCCTCAAAGAATCCATATTGCAGCGAAGACCAGGTTTGAATCGTGATATTATTCATGCGGCAGTATTCAATCGCGCTGTTATCGTGGTCGATCGAAGCTGCGTTGGTCATATTCACGTTAAAACCGCTGTCGAGCATGGCGGTGCAGGCACAGCTGAGCTGCAGCTGGTTTGCAACAAGCGGCTGATTTAAATATTTTTGCAGCAGAGCCATTTGTCCGGGGTTCTGGTTGCTGACGCCGAAATAACGAACCTTACCGCTGTGATACAGCTGGTCGAATGCCTCGGCTACCTCTTCCGGCTCCATCAGGGCATCCGGGCGGTGCAGCAGCAGCACATCCAGATATTCCACGCCCAGACGGGAGAGAATCCCATCCACAGACTTGAGGATATGCTCTTTTGAAAAGTCAAAGAATCCGGGACGGATGCCGCATTTTGACTGAAGAATCATCTTGCTTCGGTCAAAATTCCCGCGGCGCAGTGCTTCTCCGAACACGGTTTCGGATTTTCCGCCGCCGTAAATATCTGCGTGGTCAAAAAAGTTTACGCCGCTTTCAAGGGAAGCAGAGATCAGCTTTTCCACGTCAGAAACGTCCATTCCGGCAATTCTCATGCAGCCCAGTGACAGCAAGCTGGCATCGATATCGCTGACACCCAATTTGATATATTTCATGGTGCTTTTCCTCTCTTCCCCAGCTTATACACGCTTTGCACACCAGCGGATAGCGTTGTGCAGAATCTTCAGGAAGTTCTCGTTGGTATAGGCTTTGTTATCATGACCGGACTCATAGCAGAACACACGGGCATCGCCATAATTGCGCACCCAGGCAATCGTCTTCATGCTGTTGGGATGCTCTGTGGTAATCAAAGCCGTGTTCTCGCCGTAATCCGGCTCAGACATGGTATAGGTTTCGTCCTGCATGGTGAAATCAGAAACACCAGCCAGAATGGGATGCTCGGGCAGCTCCATCTTATAATCTACGATCTGATCCCAGTGGTATTTAAAGCGGCGGTCTACCACACCGGAGAGCTCTTTCCACACGTCCCAGCCATGATAGCAGCAGATTCCGTGGTGCAGCAGAATGACGCCCTGTCCGTTTTTGCCCAGCACGTTTTCAAGATAGGTCTTGATGACATTGCCGTCTTCCAGCAGCGGGATGCTCAGGTTATAGAACATCACAACATCATATTTCTGGTTGTTGTCCGGGTCGTTTGCCAGCATATCCATAGACTGTACATAGCATTCACAGTCATCGAACTTCCACAGCATCTGATGGAAATTAATCATATCTACGGGGTGAAACTCTGTTACAACTGCTACTTTGATTTTATCGCTCATAATATGTCATTCCTTTCTGAAAGGTGGATTTTCGTTTGAAAACAGAGACGGCAGCGGATATCGATCGCCTCCATCCGCCGCCGTATCCAGTTCTATGTGCTATTATTCGCCGTAAACCTTGCTTCTGATCTTGTCGATGAACTCAAAAGCTACCTTGGTCTCATACAGGAAGTCGGGCTTCTCTGCGCCGTTGGTGCTGACCCACGGGCAAGCTGCGGTAACGCCCTTATCATAGCCGATGTCACGCAGAATGGTGAACAGCTCGGTGAGGATCGCCTCGCGCTGGCCAACGTTGGGCTGTGCGCCGCCGTCGCCCTGGATGTGTGCATTGATGCACAGCTCGGGAGCCAGTTTGATGTCGGACAGGGGCTCGTTCAGTGCCAGGAAGTAGTTCAGGTCAGCCATCAGCTTGATGCACTTGCGGTTTACCTTGCGTACAAAGTCGATGCCGTCCTTATAGCTGGGCCACAGGGTATTGGGGTTCGCCATGGGCTCCAGAGCGATCTCCATTCCATACTGCTCGGCTTCGTCTGCGATGATATTGCAGAAACCGATTGCCTGCTCCATCAGGTCTTCTTCGCTCCAGCCCTCATAGTGCTGGAAGAAACCGCCGTACACACCGACGATCTTTACGCCGACTTCGTTCATTCTTCTGAATGCACGCTTTGCCCAGAAGAGCTGCTGCTCTCTGTCATAGCCGGGGCCGCAGGCTACCAGGCCGTTGAACTGCAGGAAATGGCTGGAGGTCAGGGTGGGGCGGGCATCATCCAGATAGTCCTTCTTAATCTGGTTCCAGTTGTCCTCGCAGTCAAAGGGGAGCACTTTCAGTGCAGTGGGGATCTCAAAATATTCCCATTCGCTGCTGACTTCTGCCAGCGGGATCTCATCTACGCATACGCCGAATTTAAATTTCTTGCTCATCATACATTCTCCTCGCAAATAAAATATTTTTGTATTTTTACAGCCGGCCTGAATACCGGCTGTATCAACCGTTACTCAGTTTTTCTTGATCTCAACGGGATTCTCTGCCATGAATTCTGCATATTCATCAGAGTATTCCTGCACTTTGCCCTTGTATTCTTCGATAAAGCTGTTCAGCTCGTCTGCGGTGGCTTCTCCGGTAACATAACGGACCTCGAGGTTGCTCAGATATTCGGTTTCATCCGGGAAGTCACTCTGCATGGAGAACAGGCACTTGACAAAGGGGGCATAGTAATAATCTACACCTTCGGTAGCTGCGTCCACATTTTCTCTCCAGATCTTGGTGGATTCTTCGGTTGCGCCGCCTTCAATCAGCGGACGGCCGTCGTATGCATTGGCAAAGCCAAACATATCGCCGCAAACCTTTTTCGCTGCCAGTTCCTGCTCTTCGGTACGAACCAGTCTGCGATTTTCCAAGTCATAAGACTCGTAGTGTTCGCCTTCGATGCCCAGGTGAGTAAGGATAAAGCCTTCTTCGGAGTTTGCCCAGTCGAGCAGACGCAGGACATCGTCTTTCTTATCGGTATCTGCATTGATGAGGAATGCACACCAGTTGGAGGGCGGCATCATAAACTTGGGAGCATCGCCTTCATTAAGTGTCAGCGGTGCGCAATACTGATACTTGGTAACATCCAGACCATATTTTTCAAGCTCGCTGATATAGCTCTTACCAGAAGCGCCCACAATACCTACACGGCCCTGTGCAAATTTTTCTACGTTCTCATCCGCTTTGTGGGTGATAAATTCGCGATCCAGGATGTTGTCAGAATACATCTGACGCAGCGTGTCCAGATAATCCATATATCCGGATTTGAACTGGTTCAGAACATAATCACCGTTTGCATCCGGCATGCCGACATGCAGGGAAATATTATAGGCAGTCGAAATAAAGTCGTTTCTCAAATCTGTAATCTGCTTGCCCAGTGAAACGCCATAGGTGTCATCTTTGCCGTTTCCATCGGGATCATCATTGGTAAAGGCATCGCAGACTGCAACGAATTCATCGATAGTGGTGGGGGCTTCCAGGTTCAGGTTTTCCAGCCATTCCTTATTGATCATGAAGCCCCAATAGTCATAGGAGTTACATCTGGGAACACCGTAAATCTTGCCGTCATGGCGTGCTGTGGTGTCGCCCCACTGCTGTTCACTGATGTTCTTCATCAGGTTGGGATAGTTTTTGATATCGTCGGTGATATCAGCCAGCAGACCTTCGGAAGACCACTTCTCAAAGTTAACGTCGGTACCTTCCAGCATCAGGTCGGGCATGGAACCGGTAGACATGATAACCTGTGTACGGGTCCAGTAATCATTGACGGGAGGTGCTTCGATTACCAGACGGATTCCGAGCTCTTCTTCAATCTTATCAAGGACCGGGTTGTCTTTTACATCCATTTCAGCGTTCAGCATGTGAACCATTTTGATTTCGACAACCTCTTTTTCCCCGCTGTCTCCGCCAGTTGAACCTGTGCCCGAGCCGGTGTCATCGCTGGAGCCGCAGCCTGCCAATGCACCCGTCAGCATGGTAAGTGCCAGGAACATTGCCAACTTCTTTTTGCCTTTCATGATTATGCCTCCTTAAAAAATAATGATTATATTTGGAAATTACTCTTTGACAGATCCAAGAGTAACACCCTTGACAAAGTATTTCTGCATAAAGGGGTAAACGATTAAGATGGGCAATACGGTAATCACAATTGCTGCCATTTTCAGCGTAAAGGAATGTGCCATATTCTGAGATTGAAGCAGCTGTGCGGTCTGGGACAGGGTGTTTGCATTATCCACCACAATCAGCTCTCGAAGGATAAGAGGAAGAGTCCATTTTTCACGGTCCTGCAAATAGAGCATTGCGGAATAGTAGCTGTTCCAGTGGCCTACTGCACAGAAGACAACCATGGTGGCGATTGCCGGTTTCAGCAGCGGGAACACGATGGAAAACAGGATTCTGAGGTCATTGGCACCATCAATCGTTGCGCTTTCTTCCAACGTTGTGGGGATGGTGGTGGTGATAAAGTTCTTCATCAGCAGCAGGTTGAATACACTGATGCATCCGGGAAGGATCAGTGCCAGCAGGGTGTCATCGATATTCAGATAACGAACCAGCACATAGTTGGGAATCATACCGCCGTTAAAGAACATGGTGAACATGATAATTCCCATAAACACCTTGTGGCCTTTCAGATTGGTTTTGGAAAGCGGATATCCTGAAATTACCAGAAGAGCTACATTTAAAAGTGTTCCGAACACGGTAACAATAATGGTATTTCGGTACCCGCTCCACAGCAGATCCAGTTCAAACATTTGCCGGTAGGCCGCAAAATCTATCTTGGAGGGAATAATTTTCATCGGATTCTCGATGTATTCCGAATACGGCATAAAGGAAACAAAGAATACATAGATGAATGGAGCAACACAGCAAAGCGCAAACAGAGTCACAACAAATATACTGACAATTGTGGTCGATTTGTCTTCTTTGATTTTATTTTTGCGCGGAAGCGCAGCCGATATATTCTGAAGCATATAACCCCTCCTCCCTTAAAAGATTCCGTCTTCGCCAAGCAGTTTGGCTGCCCAGTTAGCCAGCAGAAGCAGGATGAAACCTACCGTAGAGCTGAACAATCCAACTGTTGTTGCAAATGAGAACCGGCCATTTACCATACCAACGCGATATGTATAAGTTTCAAAAACTTCGGAAATCATGATGTTATTGCTGTTTTGCAGCACATTGATCTGTTCAAACCCGTTGCCCATCAGGCCGCCGATACTCAGCAGAAGCAGAATGACGATGGTAGAGCGGATGCAGGGCAGTGTCACATAGAAAATCCGTTTGAATTTGCTGGCTCCGTCAATCTTCGCCGCTTCATACAACTCGGGGTTGATGGAAGTGATTGCCGCCAGATAAATGATTGTGTCCCAGCCGGCCTGTTTCCAAATATGGGAGATCACCACGATCGGCCGGAAGTATTCTTCTTCTCCCAGGAAGAAGACCGGTTCCATTCCAATTGATTTCAGGAACAGATTGGCGAAGCCCCAGGAAGGTGAGAGCAGGTTTACCAGGATACCGCCGATGACTACCCATGAAATAAAGTACGGAAGATAGATAACCGTCTGACATGCTTTTTTGTAGTGCAGCCAGGGGATTTCGTTAATCATCAGCGCCAGGATAATCGGAATCGGGAACGCAAACACCAGACGAAGCAGGCTCAGTGAAATGGAATTGGTGAGCACCCTGTAAAAGTCCGGCAGGCTGAACAGGTATTGAAAATTTTCAAGCCCTACCCATTCGCTTCCAAAAAATCCGCCCTTAAAGCTGAAATCCTGAAACGCCATCACGACGCCATACATCGGGATGTACTGAAAAATCAGCATATACAGCATACAGGGGAGCAGCAGCAGGTATAAATACTTTTTCCGTTTTAAATACTTCCATGCAGCACCGGCCTTTGACTTTTGTTTTACTGCCGGTTGGGCTGCCTGTGCGCCAGCACCTTTCATGGAACTCATTCCTCCTCTTTTCTGGTTTTTTTGCTTTTCTGGTTTATATTTTATACTTTTTGCCGGATTTTCCAATCGTTAAAACAATTATCATTTGTTTTATGAAAATGCAAATTGCACAAAAACCAAATTTATCAGTCGACAAATTGCTGCACATTATAAATATCAATTATGTTTTTTGAAAATGAATCACAAATATAAAATGTATGATATACTATTATTGTGCTATTTATTCGATTATTTAAGGGAAAGTCCATCGGTTGGACCGTGAGAAGGAGAACAGAATATGATTAAGATGCTGATTGTAGAAGACTCTGTTTCAGAACGGGAAATTTTAAACAAATACGTGGACTGGCGGCTGATCGATATTAAAATTGTCGGATGTGCTGCCAACGGCTTGCAGGGGCTGGAGCTGGCCCGCAAAACAGACCCTGATATTATTTTGACAGATGTCAAGATGGATATTATGGATGGCATTACAATGGCAAAAAAAATACGCGAGGATAACCAGCGCGTACAAATTGTATTTTTAAGTTCTCACGATGACTTTGAGCTTGCACAGGAAGCCATTACCATTCATGCCGCCGCTTATCTGACCAAGCCCGCCGACGAATTCACACTGCTCAAGGCAATTAAACAGACGGCTGACAGATGCCATCAAAACGAACAGGCTTTTTTGCAGCGTACCGGTTCTGAACAGCTTACCCGTCAGGCGCTTCTATATAAAGTGCTTTCGGGAACCTGTACCGATCGTGACCGCCAGCTGATTCAGCAGGAACTTCCATGGGTGATACAGGCGCCGTGTATGCTTTATATGATTGCTTTTGACAGCGAAACGCCGGTTTCACCTGCTGTGATGACCGCTTTGTCCCGATTGAAAAATCAATATGGGATTCAGATTTCCAATTGCTGTATCGTCGGGGTCGCCCGACAGGAGGATTTTCAGGAAGGGGAAGTGGAGAGGCTTATCAGCAATGCATCACCTGGCTGTTTCTTCAAAGTTACCATTACTCCCCCGGTGCACGATTTCAACTCTGTATCCTTTCAGTTCTTTGAGCTGTTGAAGAAGAATCTGATCCAATCCAGCCAACCGGCCAGCTATAACCGCTCATCTGCTGGAAAAAACACCAGCAAACAGGAAATTGTCGATATGGTAAAGCAGTGGATCGAACAGCATTTCTCTGAAGAGATTACCGTACAGATCATCGCCCGTGAGCTGCACTTTACGCCAAACTATATTTCTACTATTTTTAAAGCAGTTTGCGGGCAGAGCATCTCCAATTACCTGATGAGCGTCAGAATTGAACATGCCATCGAGCTAATGAGCCGGGAAGACCTTACCATCAATCAGATTTCTCTGATGTGCGGATACGAAAATGTAACCTATTTCTATATTCAGTTTAAAAAGGTAAAAAACATGACCCCTGCTGAATATCGTAAGCAGCTTACAGGAGGCCGCTATGAAATGGATCCATCGGTTTAAATTCAAATACCAGCTTTATATTCTTTTTTCTTTTTTAATTCTTTTTCTTTTATTTGTATATCAGTTTTCTTTTGTGAACCTGTGGAGAAGTTTTTATACGGATACGCTTTCACAGGCTCATTCCGCCAACAACCAGATCGCCCAGAATATCAGTACGCGCCTTGATTATCTGATTGATTCCACCAGCGATTTTGCAACCGATACCACACTATGCTCTTATCTGGAAAATGGCGACTATTTTTCCGCTTCGGCCTATCTGGACAACCTTTCGAACAGTTTCAGCCAGATCAATGTTGGTAAGGTTCGAAGTATTCGGCTGGTTGCAGAAGGTGAAGAACCTACAGATGAGTTCACACGCACAATCGGCCAGATTTTTCGCGAAAACATCTCTGCTACTATGAATAATTATATTTTTATCGGCACAAAGCTGAATTCACGAAATGAATTGATTTTCAATCTGGTTTACCGCATCAGCGTATCTGCTCCTTCCCCCTGCTATATCTGTTTGGAGATTTACGAGTCTGAAATTTACACGTATATTAACCAGTCGAATTTTGCGATAAATATCTATTATCACAATTCTCTGATTTCCAGCACCAACCGCAACGCGCTGTATAACCAGTCTCTGTCAAAGCTTTCTTCTCCGTCGATTTCTGAAAACCTGATTCACACCTCAAACAGCAAGGATTTTTTGATTGAGACCGATATGTCCGGTTACGACTTCCAAAACCGGTTTTACCAGAATTATCTGAGTGTCATTTTGTATATCATCGGTGCGGTCATTATTACAGCCATTTTCCTGCTGGTAATCGTTCGTTATCTGGAAAAGCGTTTTGGCCTTTTGAACCAAAAAATCCAACTGCTTGGAGATTGGAACTTTACCCGAGAAATCGTCATTGAAGGCAACGATGAATTCAGCCAGCTTTCTCTGGTAATCGACGAAAATCGACAAAAAATCTGGAATCTGCTGCAGGAGGTCAATAACACCAACCGCATGCGCCGGCACGCCGAAATCAAGGCGCTGCGTTCACAAATCAACTCCCATTTTCTTTTTAACGCCCTCTCTACCATTAAATGGCTTGCCAAAACCGGCCAGTTATATCTGATTGAAAAGAGCGTCGGATATCTGTCTACATTTTTGCATTTTTCTTTGCGCATCGAAGAAGACACCGTTTGTCTGCGCAAAGAGGCAGAGCAGCTGGATGCTTATCTGAACCTGGAAAAGCTGAAATTTCAGGACGAAATCAATTTTCACATTGCCATTGACGAAGATATCATGGATCTTCCCTGTGCCAAGGTCATTTTACAGCCCATTGTAGAAAACAGCATCAGCCATGCACGGCGCGACGACCGTTCCTGCCTGAACATTGTCATCTATGGTTGGCGCGAAGGGGAAAATTATTCCATCGTTATCGAAGACGATGGCAGAGGGATGACGCCGCAGCAGTTACAGGATTTTAAGGAAGGAAAGCTGATTCCCAAAAACAATGGGTATGGCCTGAAAAATATCATGGAGCGCGTCAAGTTTATCAATGGGGGTACTGTCACGCTGGAAAGTGAAGTGGGTGTTTACACCAAAGTGATCATTACACAACCTGTTCCTGCTGAAAACACCAAAAATCCTCCGGTATAAAAAACAAAACGGAGAACGGCTGCTAAAAGCCGTTCTCCGTTTTTCTTGAATTTTTTTAAGCTGCCTATTTTTAAAATCGCATAAAAAAAGCCTCGAACGCGACTTGCGCGTCGAGGCTCTCAACTGGTGCCGGTGGCCGGACTCGAACCGGCACGGTATCGCTACCGGTGGATTTTGAGTCCACTACGTCTGCCAATTCCATCACACCGGCACAACACTAGGTATTATAACGGATTTTATTCCAAAAATCAAGAGGTAATTTCAAAAATATGCAGAATTACTTTTTAAACAGAAAAAAGCCTGTCCATTCCTCCAATCAGAAGAACGGACAGGCTGTCCTTTTTGTTATTCGGCTTCCAGTACCAAATGGAATGTGAATTCCGTTTCTTCAAAACGATACGGTTTTTCTGTCATCGGGCCGCAGCTGTTGGAACCGATGCCGTTCTGCTTATAATCCAGGCAAAGCACGGTATAGCCGCTGGTATCCAGCTCATAGTCGTGCATCTTTTCGGTCAGCTCCTCTTGGGTGAAGGGCGATGCCGAAAAGCTGAACGGCTGGCTGCTGCGGGCTGTCAGGCTGACATTCCCGTCGCTGAGCGAGGCTTCACGGGTTCCGAAATGGCTTCCGTTTTCCTGCGGCTTGATGTAATCTTCGTGCTGGTCTTCCACGCGGGAGGTAAAGCGTCCCAGATAAGAGGCCAGATGCTTATCGCTATAGCTCTCTATCGGGCCATAGCCGAAGTATTCCACCCGGTCAAAGCTTTCGGGCAGGAACAGCCGCACGCCAAAACGAGGCAAAGGCAGTATACTCTTTTTAATCTCTTCCGGCACAAACAGGATGGAATACCCAATGGTGAAATCCGGGTTGCGCACCACATGGAAAGATGCCTCCAGACGTCCGTTGGTATCGATCTCCCAACGGGCATCGATTTCCAGAATCTTCTGGATGTAAATTGCGGAAACCGACAAGCGGCAGGTAATCACCGCCACCCCATTCTCGGTGCCTGCATCTGTTTCATATACGCGCACCGTTGTCCGGTCAAATCCGGCAGCTTCCCACGCCTGACGCAGGTTGCGGTCGTTATCGGTGGGAGCTCGCCACAGGTTCCACTGCATCGGCAGACTGAGCAGGGCGGTGTTCCGGTTCACCAGCGAATCAAACAGGCCCGTCTTCCGGTTGAATACATAGCGGAAGCCATTTCCGGAAACGACGATCTTTCCGTCCCTCTGTTCTACCAGCACCTCACCGGCAGCAGGTTCATCAATGGGTTCACAGGCAGGTTCTCCGCACGGGAACAGCTGCTCAAAGCCCACCTCATGGCCGGTCGGTACAAACGGCGCATCCTGACGGGTGCAGGCAGCCAGCAGCAGCGAACAGCCTTCGGGCAGCTCCACTTCAAACGGAACCGGCTTTTCTTCATGCGGCAAAATTTCGGGCAGCTCCAGCGCAGCGGCGGAAACCACCTCTCCATCCACCGAGACCGCGGCGGTCATCGACAGGTGAGCGGAAAGCTCTGTAAAATCCAGCATGTTCTTCACGTACAGCACGCCGTCTTCCCAACGGGCACGGAAGGGCTTGATTCCGTTCTTGTATTCCAGCAAACCGGTATGCGGGGTGCGGTCGGGATACACCAGGCCGTCCATGCAGAAGTTCCCGTCATGCGGGAATTCGCCGAAGTCGCCGCCATACCCATATTTGTCCAGATTTTCGGGGGTGCGTCCCTGATAAATGGCGTGGTCGCACCATTCCCACACAAAGCCGCCGCAGAAGCCCGGGTATTTTTCCATCTGGTCAAGGTATTCTTTGATGCATCCAGGGCCGTTGCCCATCGCATGGATATATTCACACTGGACAAACGGCTTTCTCGCGCCGCCACCCATGGGGTCTTCTTCGCTGGCGAAATACCGGTCAATGTCTTCGTTGGAAGCATACATACGGCTGAACACATCCAGCATGCTCATATCATAGGCGCGGTCTTTTTCGCTGTACAGCACGTTTTCATAGTGAAGCAGGCGGCTCGGGTCATAGCTCTTCACCCAGTTGGCTGCATTCACGAGATTCGGGCCATACCCGGATTCATTTCCCAGCGACCACATAGTAATGCAGGCGCAGTTTTTATCGCGCATCACATTGCGCTGTACGCGATCCAGCACGGCTTTTTCAAACCGCGGGTCACGCACCAGGTCGCCATAGGTGTCGTTGCTGCCATGATATACTGTTGTCGTTCCGTGACACTCGAGGTCGCTCTCGCCGATCACATAAAAGCCGTACTCGCTGCAAAGCTGCGGGAACCAGGGCGCGTTGGGGTAATGGCTGGTGCGGATGGCGTTGATGTTGTGCTGTTTCATCAGGGAAAGGTCGCGCAGCGCCTGCTCGCGGCTGATGGTGTAGCCGGTGACAGGGTCGCTGTCGTGGCGGTTCACGCCGCGAAAACGGATGGCGGTTCCGTTAAAGTACACCACATCGCCGCGAACCTCTATCTTGCGCACACCCACCTTCTGATGGATGCACTCGTCTTCGGTTTCCAGCAGCAATTCGTACTGATACGGGGCTTCGGCATTCCAAAGCACGGGTTTTTCCACGTGGAAGGTCAGCTTTCCGCCGGCAGCGTCAGCCTGTACCAGCAGGTCGCCTTCCGGTGTAAACAGCCGTGCAGAAACAGCCGGTTCTCCCACAGTTTCCAGTTCTGCGGTGATATCGGCAGCAGAGGAATCCTCATTCAAAGCGGTATGGACAAAATAGTCGCGGATATATGCCTGCGGGCGGAACAGCAAATACACATCGCGGAAAATGCCCGACATGCGCAGCTTGTCCTGATCTTCCAGATAGCTGCCGTCGCACCACTTGAGTACCAGCACAAACAGGTCGTTCTCCCCCTCCTGCACCAGGTCAGAGATATCAAACTCGCTGGTGGAATGGGATACCTGGCTGTATCCGGCAAATTCGCCGTTCACCCACAGGTAAAAGCAGGAATCGACCCCTTCAAAGTTCAGGAAGCAGTCCATTTTCTTCTGCTCTGCATCCAGCGTGAAAGAGCGGGCATACAGGCCGCAGGGGTTATCCTCCGGCACGAACGGCGGGTCATAGGGGAACGGGTAGCGGACGTTGGTATATTGATGATGGTCAAAGCCCTGCGTCTGCCAGCAGGACGGCACCGGGATTTCACCGAGATCCTCGGGGTCAACGATGAGCTCCCCGTTTTCCGTTTCGGGGAAAGCATCGGCAAAGCTGGGCTCATACCGGAACGCCCAGGTCCCGTTCAGGCTCATCACACGGGAAGAAAGGCCTTCCCAGTCGGTTTCTCCGGGCGCACAGGGAATGTAATACGCACGGTTGGGGCAGGTGCCCACATGCAGCACCTGCGGGTCTTCGTGGAATCGGGTAAACTGCAAAACAATTCCTCCTTCTGCTCACCGGCCGGCAGGGTTTCCGCCGGGAATTCCCGCTTTTTCCTTGACTTTATCCAGCCGGTATTTTATCATTAAACTTGTATCCCAATTTCAAGCAGCATTGGGACGATGCCCCGGAAAAGCCTCCAAAGCTTCCGGGGCTTGCTGACCTCATTATACTCTGTTCTCTGGAGAAAAAACAGGCTCATTTTTCAAAAAGCAAGAGAAATTTCTGATTGGCATTTCCAAGGAGGTTCTTTATGACAGTACAAGTCACGCTGTGTGCCCTGTATGCAGTACTTGGAGCGCTATTCTGCCGGAAATTCCTGCTCACCGCCCGCTCTGAAAAGACGGTGAAGCTTGTTCCGGTGGTGCTGCTGTTTGGCGGCGCGCTGCTGCTGCGCCTGATACTGGGCGCATACACAGTCGGATACGAAACAGACATCAACACCTTCAAGGCCTGGGCCGGGATGGTGGACAGTATGGGGATGAACAACATCTATTACAGCGATGTGTTCCTGGATTACCCGCCGGGATATTTGTACATCCTCTGGCTGCTGGAAAAACTGCGTCAGCTGATGGGGCTGGAAACCATGGGCAGCGGCTTCACTCTGCTCATCAAGCTGCCCTCTATCTTTGCAGATATCGCCTGCGGCTGGCTGCTGTACCGGTTGACGGAAAAGAAAACCGGCAGTACAAATGCCCTGATTCTGGCCGGTCTGTACCTGTTCTGCCCGGCAGTGCTCATCAACAGCACGGTTTGGGGACAGGCTGACAGCTTCTGCGTGCTGCTCCTGTTGGGCGCCATGCTCCTGCTGCTGCGCGGAGATCTCCGCTGGATTGCCGCAGCCGGTGCGCTGTACGGACTCGGGATTCTGATGAAGCCGCAAATGCTTCTCTTTGCGCCGGTGTTCCTCTTCTTTGTACTGAAAAAGAAGGACTGGAAAGGCCTTGGGCTGGGACTCGTCAGCGCTTTTGCGGTCATTTTCCTGCTGGCGCTGCCGTATACCCGCGATTTTGATTTCACCTGGCTGTTTGAACAGTACGCCGACACCATGGGCTACTACAATTACTTCACCATCAACGCCTATAACCTTTACGGTCTGCTGGGGCTGAACTGGTATTCCATGGACTCGCTTCCGGGATGGGTGCCTACCGTGCTGACGGCTGCATCTGCTTTGCTGGCCGTGGGGCTGTCCGCGTTCCTGTACTGGAAAAGCCAGCGCGAAGGCGCTATTTTTGCCGTACCGTTTGTCATCATGGCGACTATTTACCTGTTCGCGCCCAAAATGCACGAGCGGTACCTGTTCCCCGCTCTGTTTTTCCTGCTGCTGTGTGCGGGGCGCACCGGTGACCGCCGCCTGTATGCCGGATTTTTGACCCTGTCGGCACTGCATTTCCTCAACGTCTCTTATGTTCTCTATCTGAACAACAGCTATATCTCCCCCACCTCACCTGTCATTCTGGTGCTTTCTGCGCTGCATCTGATTCTGTACGGGTATCTTCTGTATATCCTCTGGGATGTCTTTGTCCGGAATCATGTGGAAGAGCCGGAGCCTGCCGCCTATGAGCCTCCGCGTCATGCTGTGACGGAGCCTTCGCTCCCTATAGAGCAGCGCCGCATGTCAAAGCGCGACTGGCTGCTGGCCGGTGCAGTGACCGTGGTATATGCATTTGTGGGCTTCTGGTGCCTGGGTTCCCATGTGATGCCTGTCACCAGCTGGGAACCGGCAGTAGGCGAAAGCGTTACGCTGTCGCTCTCGGAAGAAGGCGGCACGCTGCGTTACTTGCCGGGCCTGACTGTACCGGTAAAGGGAGAATCCGCCCATGTAGGAACCAATCTGCTGGTAGAAACCTCTCAAGAGGGAACCGCTTGGACAGAAGCCGGCTCCCTTGCAGAAAAAGACAGCTTGTTTGCATGGCACAGCTTTTCGCTGCCTGCCGGGACGCGCTACATACGCCTGACAGCCGTAGATGGAACCCCTGTATTGAACGAGGTCGCCGTGACTTCTGCAGACGGACAAAGCCTTCTGTCCCTTTCTGTATCCGAAGGCTCGGGCGAAGCTTTGCTGGACGAGCAGGAGGATGTCCCGCTGAACCCCAGCTGGTATGACTCCACTTATTTCGATGAAATTTATCACGCGCGAACCGCCTATGAGCATCTGCTGGGCGCAGAGCCGTATGAAAACACGCACCCCACACTCGGTAAGCTGATTATGAGCCTGGGCATTGTGATATTCGGCATGAACCCCTTTGGCTGGCGCTTTATGGGCGCGCTGCTGGGTGTGCTGATGCTGCCCATCCTGTACCACCTCATCAAGCGTCTGTTCGGCAAAAGCTGGCTGGCGTTCTGCGGTACGCTGCTGTTTGCCCTTGACTTCATGCACTTTGCCCAGACGCGCATCGCTACCATCGATACCTACGCGGTATTTTTCCTTCTGCTGATGTATGACACGATGCTGTGCTTCTGCCAGCAGGAACTGCGTACCGCTCCCATGAGAAAACTGCTGCTGCCGCTGTTGTTCTGCGGCATCTTTACCGGCCTTGGAATCGCTTCCAAATGGACGGCTGCTTATGCTGCGATTGGGCTTGCCGTGCTGTTCTTCTGGCGGCTGTTTTGCGCCTGGCGCGACTGCCCGTCGGCTGGACGCAGTGCCCTCAGCCAGCGTACGCTGCACCTGATTTTGTGGTGCTGCCTGTTCTTCCTGCTCATCCCCTTTGGAATCTACTATGCGGCCTTTTTGCCGGTATTGCTGCTGCCCGGACACGATGCCGGACTGGCAGGCTGGTGGGGCTATCAGATTCACATGTATAACTATCATTCGGGCTTGCAGGCAGAGCACAGCTTCTCTTCCAACTGGTACGAATGGCCGGTTATGGCACGTCCGGTGTGGTATCACATCACCTATGATTATGCGGGTGTTTCCGGGCAGGTATGCACTATCTCCGGCTTTGGCAACCCGGTTCTCTGGTGGGGCTCTATTCCCGCGCTGCTCTATGCGGCATGGCAGGGATTTGTCCGCCGCCGCCGTCAGGCAGGGTTTATTCTGGTGGGATTCCTTTCCGCCTATCTGCCGTGGGTACTGGTGCCGCGCCTGACCTTCCTGTATCATTACTTTACGGCCCTTCCCTTTGCCCTGCTGGCGCTGCTGTTTGTATTTGACCGCTGGCAGCAGTCGTATCAGAATGGCCGCCGCATCAAAACAGGCAAATGGAACATCAGCCTGCCGCAAAAGGCCATGGCCGGTGTACTGGGCGCCGCATTGATTCTGTTTGTCGTTTTCTTCCCCGTTATTTCGGGCGCCGCTACCACTGCCGATTATGCACACAGCCTGCAATGGCTGCCCGGCTGGTTCTTCTGCGGCTGATTTTACCAACTTGAAAGGAAAATCCCCTTATGCGAATGAGAAAAAAAGACTGGGCGCGGCCTGAACTGGCCGCCTGCCCGTACTATACCGACGAGCCGGAAAAGCTGAAGGGCTGCTGGCAGGAACACTTTGCCCAAAAACAGCCGCTGCATCTGGATCTCGGCTGCGGGAAATGCACGTTCCTGGCGGAGCTGGCGTTCCGTCACCCCGAAATCAACTACATCGGCATTGACCAGAGCCCGGACGTGCTGGGAGTTGCCCGGCGCAACATCGAGCAGACCTTTGCAGCAGGCAGCCGCAAGGTAGAAAACGTGATGCTGACGGCCTTTGACATCGAGAAAATTGCCGCCATCCTGGATGAAGAAAAAGATCAGGTACAGCGTATTTACATCAATTTCTGCAACCCCTGGCCCAAGGCCCGCCACCACAAACGCCGTCTGACGCACACCTTGCAGCTGAAAAAATACCGCAAGCTGCTGTGTGAAAACGGTGAAATCTGGTTTAAAACCGACAACGACGACCTTTTCCTTGCAACGCTGCGGTATATGGAGGAGGCCGGGTTTGAAATTTACGAAAAGACCTTTGACCTGCACGCAGAAAACGACCCTGAAAACATTGAATCAGAACATGAAGTGATGTTTACGGCGCAGGGTATCCGCACCAAGGCGCTGAAAGCCCGTATGCTTCCGGTTTCAACTGAAAAGTGATATTCCATGTAAAAAGAGAGAGCCCCAGAGACTGGGAGCTCTCTTTTTTTGACAAACAAAAATCCCCGAACCACACGGATTCGGGGATTTATTTTATTGGCGCTTATGCCTGTACATTTGCCGGAATGGAAACGCTCTCATTTTTCTGCCACAGCGCAAATGCGATGTTGGTAGAATGGTCTGCGATTCTTTCCAGGTTGGTAATCAGGTCATTATAAATTGCACCGCCCTGTGCAGTACACAGGCTCTGGTTCAGACGGGAAACATGATTTTCTTTGTATTCCTTGGCCATCTTATCAATGGAATCTTCCATGGAATTGATCTTGAAGGCCAGGTCAAAGTCCATACGGCGCTCCTGGAACAGACGGCAGGAATCATCCAGCACACGAATTACACTGTCCTGCATTTTATGCAGCTCTTTCAGCGCCTGCTCACTGAACACCGTTTTGGTGGTTTGCAGCTGCACTGCCTGTTCTGCGATATTTTCTCCATGATCGCCGATTCTCTCAAAGTCGCTGACCACATGGAACAGCGAACCAATCAACTGGCGGTCATTATCTTCCAGTTCCAACGCGTTGATCTTTACCAGATATTCTGTAATATTGGTATTCAGGAAGTTCAGGACCTCTTCGTTGTCCTCCAATTCTTCCATCTTTTCAACGTCTCCGCTGAAAAGCATATCCATTGACATCAGGTAATTCTTTCTGGCGAGGTCACCCATACGGGCGACTTCCTTAAGCACCTGAGCCACTGCGATGGGCGGTGCTTTCAGAATACGGGAATCCAGGTATTTGAGGGATTTCGCTTCTTTCGCTTCATCCTCGCCGGGAATCACCAGACATGCCAGCTTAACCAGATAATCACTGAGCGGCAGCAGAAGTGCCGTGGTAACCACATTAAAAGTAATATGAACAATCGAAATCTGCATCAGGATATTGCCGGGAGCAGCCATCTTTACCCAGCTGACAAACGGAGTAAACAGACTGATGCAAATGAACAGCGTTGCACCGATAATATTGAACAGCAGGTGCACAGTTGCTGTACGCTTTGCAGTACGGTTGGTACCAATGCAGGAAAGCACAGCGGTAACACAGGTACCAATATTCTGGCCAAAAATGACGAAAACAGCGGATTCAATCGGTACGACACCCTGGCCAGCCAATGCCATCAGCACGCCAACCGATGCAGAAGAACTCTGAATAATTGCTGTAAACACCAGACCGATCAGTACACCCACCAGCGGGTTTGAGAAGGTAGCCATCATCGTTTTGAACGTTTCGGATTCGCTGAGAGGCGCAAGGGCATCTCCCATATTGGTCATGCCCATGAACAGGATACCGAAACCGGCGATGATCTGGCCTACATGCTTGTAGGTCGTCTTCTTGATGAACATGATCATTACAACGCCGATAAAAATTGCGATGGGAGCCAAATCATTCAGCTTAATGGCAATGAGCAGGCCTGTAACGGTTGTGCCGATATTAGCACCCATAATTACGCCTGTAGCCTGTGCCAGCGTCATCAAACCGGCATTTACGAAACCGACCACCATAACCGTGGTAGAAGAAGAGCTCTGAATTACCATGGTAACGATCAGACCAACCAGTGCGCCCATATATTTATTACGGGTGAGCTTTTCCACGATCTTTTTCAGCCGGCTGCCAGCTGCCATTTCCAGGCCGTCTCCCATCAGCTTCATGCCATACAGGAAAAGGCCCAGGCCCCCCAGAAGCATCATGACTTCTGAAATTTGCATGTTGTATCATTCCCCACATTCTTTTTTCAATTTTTGAGCCTGTTTAAAACGACTGTAAAAACTACAAAAAACAGAGTAACTCGGTTTTTTGTATGTGTAAGGGATTTATTGTGCACTGCCTCTCTGTACACAACACCTATATCATATTACTTTTACGATAATTTTACAAGTTCTAATAAGTTAGATTTTTCGTCTGTAAGAGCCAAAATGCAAATTTCGGAATATTGCTGGATTTTTATTCTGATTTCGAAAAACGTTTTAAAATATTTTTTAGTTACTTTCTAAGTTATTAATAGAATCGGGATCTACACGGTGATCCTGGGCGATATAAATAAAGGAATAGGCTGATTCTTCACTGCTGAGAGTCCCGCTTGCAATCCACTGAACCTGTTTCTGGCTCACTGTATTCTTTTCATTTCCATAACCGTACACCTGTTTGGGAACATAAATCCACTCCGGACGACGGCCAAGGTCTTCTACCAGATAGTCATACAGCTGGCTGCTTTGCAGCGAGACCTCTGAAACAAAGGGGCTTACCGGGCGTTTTTCACTGCACAGATAACCAAACGGCAAATTTCCGATAATCAATACCTTTTCTTTTCCCTGTTGGCTCTGCCGGATCTCCGCCACCATCTCTTCGTATGCAACTGCATCCACTTCGTTGGTATAAATCCCCTTTGCCGGGCCTGTTTCCATTTGTACCGTCAATTCAGAAACCGGCAAATCGCGATAGGGCAGCCCGCCGCGAATAAAAAGCGTGGTACCCAGCAAAAAGAATGCCAGCATCGCCATGCTCACGCGCAGCACCGCTATCGGAACTTCCATCGTGCCGGTTTTTACACCGCGAAGGAGCGGGCCGTAATTCTCATAAACAATCAATACTGCAGCCAACATAGAGGGCAGCATGGCGAAGGAAGCTCCAAAAAGCTCCGGAGCATCGCTCAAATGTGCTCCCAGAGCCGTCAGCTGGCCGGGCAAATACAGCCCCAGCAGCAAAAGGCGGCTTCTTCGGTTCGGGTTCAAAATACACAGGATGACCGGCCAGATTCCCGCGCTTGCCAACAGCCAACCCATTTTGGTGTTGACGGGGACATCCCACGCAGGCTGTGTAATCGTCCAGACCACATTGGCCAAAAAGCAGATCGGCAAAATGATTTTTACCGCCGTGTGAAAGACGTCCTGAATTTTAAAAGGCAAATCAAACGGCACGGGCGCCCATTTGGCAAGAAGCAGCAGTGCCAATATGGAAATCTCCGCCAGATGCAGCACATCCGCCTTTGCATATCCCAAAAAGAAGGTAAAGAATTCTTTTCCATAAGAAGAAAAAGGACAATCCCGGCTGGTGAACAGCCAGGGGAAATAACTCCAAAACGTCTTCCAGTCCAGCAGGTTCCCCAAAAACAAAATAGCGGCAAGCGGAAGCAGGATGCTTCCCAGCAAAAACAGAAATAACGGGTACAGCGAGCGCCATCCCTTTTTTTGTCTGGCCGGGCGAAAAAGAACCAGCATCACTGCCATTGGCACCATGCCGAGCAAAAAAGATGGATACACCAGAATGGAAAGGCCCGCCAGACAGCCTGCAAAAAAGCTGGTGCGCCCAACATGTGCTGCTTCGCGGCGGTATTCCCAAAGTAAAAGCACCGCTGCCAGCACCATTGCAAACAGGCCAACCGATTCATACGAGAAATTGATTACCATTCCTGGAACAAAAGCAGCAGTCAGCCAGCCGGCCACCATCGCCGCCAGATGGCTGCGGCAAAACTCCAGCAGATGATGGTACACCAGCAGCCCTACCAGAATCTGTGCAAAGACAAAAACCAGCCTTCCTGCAAGCAGAACGCCGTCCATATTCCCATAAAGCGTACGATATATCCACAAAAACGGGGCAGCCAGCAGCGACCACCCGGTATGACTGTCCCAGCTGTCCACCAGCGGCAGATCTCCCAGTACCAGACGGTACGGCGCCGCATAAAAAGCACTTTCATCAGACCAGTCAAATCCCCGGTAAGCACGCCACAAAAACAGGCAAAAAAGGAGGATAAACCCTGCATACGGAATCACCTGTGCTGCCGGATACTGTTTTCTGGTTCTTCCTGTTATCATTTTTAACCAAGTACCCATGATACTCCTCCAACATCAATCATCCAGATTACCAGCCTGTAAGAACCTGATAAATTGTATTATAGCACACTCTTTCATCGGATGAAACCACCTGTATTCCAGGAATTTTCCGCCTGGTCTTGACAGTTTCCTTTCTCTTTCCGTACAATAAAAGCATCTACACCTTTCCATTATAAAGGAGGTTCCCCTTATGGCTCTGCAATCTGGCAGAAAAAAGAAAATTCCGGGCTGGAAGCATTTATGGCTGCTGCTGCTTTTCCCCCTTGGGCTGGGGCTCTACACGCTGGCCGCTGCTTTTCCCGATTTTGCCGAGTGGTATGCGCTTCATCCTTATCACTGGATTTCGCTGGGCATCAACTGGCTGACCGGTCTGGTGCCTGTTTCTGTGGCAGAAATTCTTCTCTATTTGCTGGTGCTGGCGCTTTTGCTGTGGCTCATCATCGGTATTTTCCGGCTGGTAAAAAAACGCGGGAAACGTTTGCGCCGCCTGACCCGGCAGATTTCGTTTTTTCTGTGCGGGGTATCGGTGGTATATTTTCTCTTTGTCGTTCTCTGCGGCATCAACTATTCGCGCATCACTTTTTCAGAAAGCAGCGGACTGCCGGTTCAGGATTCTTCCGTGGAAGAATTATATGAATTGAATGTCTCTCTTGCCGAAGAGGTTTCTTCTCTTCGCGCACAGCTGCCGGAAGACGAAAACGGCGTCATGAAAAGCGGCTTTTCCTCTTCAAAAGAAAAGGCTGAACAGGCACGTATCAGCTATGACACGCTGCAACCGCAATACCCCACCCTGTTTTCCGGCTATTCTTCCCCAAAACCGGTGCTGGCTTCCCGGCTGATGTCGTGGTGCGATATCACGGGAATCTTCATCCCCTTTACATTTGAAGCCAATGTCAATGTGGATGTTCCTGAATATTCCCAGCCCGCCACCATGTGCCATGAATTGAGTCATCTGCGCGGATATATGCGGGAGGATGAGGCCAATTTCATTGCTTATCTGGCCTGCCGCAACAGCGAAAATACAGAATTCCGCTATTCCGGCGTCATGCTCGCGTTTTTGCACGCCAACAATGCTCTGTACAGTGCCGATCGCGAACTGGGACAAGCTGTCTATTCTTCTTTGTATGAAGGGGTCCAGCGCGACTTTGCTTATAACAGCGCGTACTGGAAGCAATTTGAAGGCCCCGTATCGGAATTTTCCAATACGGTAAACGATTCTTACTTAAAAGCCAACCAGCAGGAAGACGGTGTAAAAAGCTATGGACGCATGGTGGATCTGCTATTGGCTGACTACAGGAAGAACAACAAATAATAAAATATACTAAATGTATAAGCATCTGAGAAATCCATGCTTGACATTTATACCGGTACAGTACTATAATAAAATATACAAACTGATAACACCTAAAGACTGTGAAGGGAAAAAGACAAATTGTGATTCTTCAGAGAGCCGGCGGTTGGTGTAAGCCGGTGGGTTGCTTTTTGTGGATAACTCACCCCGGAGTTGCTGTCCTGATAAGGGGCAGACGGTTGGCACCGTTATGAGCCGTAGCCTTGTTGGAGGCTGTAGAGGGCTGTGTGCGCAAGCACCAGCTAAACTAAGGGTGGTACCGCGAACCTGTTGATTCGCCCCGGAAAGACGGCAGATGCAGTCTTTCCGGGGCTTTTGTTTTGGCCGAGAAACCGGCCGGCTGGTCCCTTCTCTGCGAAATACCAACGATATTTTTTACTGGGAGATGGTTTTATGTATCAGGGTTGTAAAAAGTACATTCCGTTTCAGCCGGTACAGCTGAAGGACCGCCAGTGGCCTGACAAGGTCATCACCAAGGCTCCGGTCTGGTGCAGCGTGGACCTGCGCGACGGTAACCAGGCACTGGTTACCCCGATGAATCTGGAAGAAAAATTGCTGTTTTTCAAAACGCTGGTGGATATCGGCTTCAAAGAGATTGAGGTAGGCTTCCCCTCTGCTTCCGAAACTGAATATGAAATCCTCCGCACACTCATCGAGCGCGATCTGATTCCCGATGATGTGACCATTCAGGTGCTGGTACAGGCTCGTCCTCACCTGATTCAGAAAACCTTTGAAGCCATCCGCGGCGCAAAGAACGTGATTGTTCATTTCTACAATTCCACTTCTACCCTTCAGCGGAAGGTGGTTTTCAACACTGACATGCAGGGCGTCATCGATATCGCCGTCGAGGGCGCACGGCTCATCCGCAAGCTGACGGAAGAGGAAGTCGCCCGCAGCGGCATCAACATCCGCTATGAGTATTCCCCCGAGAGTTTCTCCGGCACCGAAATGGATAACGCCGTAGAAATCTGCGACCGGGTGCTGGAAGAGCTGGGTGCAACGCTGGACAATAAGGTCATCATCAACCTGCCCAACACGGTGGAGGGCAGCACCCCCAACTGCCACGCCGACCAGATTGAATATTTCTGCCGTCACCTGAAGGGCCGCGACAGTGCGATTATCAGCCTGCACGCCCACAACGACCGTGGCTGCGGCGTAGCGGCAACTGAATTGGGTCTGATGGCTGGCGCTGACCGTGTCGAGGGCACGCTGTTCGGCAACGGCGAGCGCACCGGCAACGCGGATATTATGGTAATCGCCATGAATATGTACTCCCAGGGCGTAGACCCGGAGCTGGATTTTTCCAACATCAACCATATCAAGGACGTGTACGAGTCCTGCACCAAAATGAAGGTTCACGAGCGTCACCCCTATGCCGGCGAGCTGGTGTTTACCGCTTTCTCCGGTTCCCATCAGGATGCTATCAACAAGGGCGTGGAATACATGGCCAAGAGCGGTACCCAGTATTGGGAGGTCCCCTATCTGCCCATCGACCCGGCAGATGTTGGCCGTCAGTATGAGCCGATTATCCGTATCAACAGCCAGAGCGGCAAGGGCGGCGCGGCTTTCATCATGGCTCAGAGCTTCGGCTATCATCTTCCCAAAGCCATGCACCCGGAATTCGGCGCAATTGTAAAGGCTGCCTGTGACGCCGAGGGTAGGGAGCTCCAGCCTCAGGAAATCTTCGATTTGTTCCATAAGGAATATTTCGAGATTAAATATCCCTACCACCTCAAGCGCTACAAGCTCTATGAAGAGCATGAGGGGCAGGACGGCGAGACGCAGGTACACTTTGAAGGCGTTCTCCGCTTCCAGAATGTTGACCACGAAATCAGCGGTACGGGCAACGGCCCCATCGATGCTTTCTTCGGCGCACTGCGCTCTGTGGGGATCAACGAATACAAGTTCGTGTCTTACAGCGAGCACGCAGTTTCCTCCGGCGCCGACTCCAAGGCTCTGTCCTATATTCAGATTCGCACGCCCGAGAACAAAATGGTGTTCGGCGTGGGTCTGGACGGCAATATCAGCCTGGCATCCATCAAAGGCATTATCTGCGCCATTAACCGCGCCTGCCGCACGTAATATATGATTTTCAGAAAGGAAATACAGCCATGAATACCTATCAGATTGCAGTTTTAAAGGGCGACGGAATCGGCCCTGAAATCGTAGAGCAGGCACAGAAAGTGCTGGACAAAGCCGGTGAAAAGTTTGGTTTCGCCGTGAACTATCAGGAAGCACTGCTGGGCGGCGCTGCTATCGACGCCACCGGTGTGCCCCTGCCGGAAGAAACAGTCACCATCTGCAAAAACGCAGATGCTACCCTGCTCGGCGCTGTTGGCGGCCCCAAGTGGGACACCCAGCCCGGCAGCAACCGCCCCGAAAAGGGCCTGCTGGGCATCCGTGCCGCGCTGGGTCTGTTTGCAAACCTGCGTCCGGCCGTGATTTTTGAGCCCCTGCGGGAAGCTTCTCCCCTGAAGCCGGAAATTATCGGCAAGGGCATTGACGTTATGGTGGTCCGTGAGCTGACCGGCGGCATTTATTTCGGGGAGCGGGGACGCTGCGAAGTGGACGGCCAGCCCGCCGCCTTCGATACCGAGAAATATTCCGTACCGGAAATCGAGCGCATCGCCCGTGTAGCTTTTGAAATGGCGCAGAAGCGCAGCCACAAGCTGTGCAGCGTGGACAAGGCCAACGTACTGGAATCCTCCCGTCTGTGGAGAGAGACCGTCATCCGCATTTCCAAGGAGTACCCGGATGTGGAGCTCAGCCACATGTATGTGGATAACTGTGCCATGCAGCTGGTGCGCAATCCCGGTCAGTTCGACGTGATTGTCACCTCCAATATGTTCGGCGACATTCTCTCCGACGAGGCTTCCATGATTTCAGGTTCTATCGGAATGCTTGCTTCTGCCAGCCTGAACGATGGCCAGAAGGGGCTGTATGAGCCTATTCACGGTTCCGCACCGGATATCGCCGGCCAGGGCATCGCGAACCCCCTGGCAACCATCCTTTCCGTGGGCATGATGCTGAAATATTCTCTGGAACAGCCCGAAGCTGCCAAGGCTATCGACGACGCTGTCGCCAAGGCCCTGACCATGGCCCGCACCCCTGACATCTGGGTTGAGGGCATGAAAAAGGTCTCCTGCTCCGAAATGGGCGACCTCGTCTGCTCCCTGCTGTAACCCGTTTACATGGGGATACTGGGGCTCTGCCCCAGACCCCGCTTAAGAACCTTCTTATAAGAAGGTTCTTAAGAATCTCTAAGAATTTTATACATCAATGGCCATCCCCCCATGTGGGGGGATGGCCATTGATACACAAAGTTTTTTGAAGGTTTTTAGGAAAGCTTTTTTACAAAAAAGTTTCCTAAATGGGGTTCGGGGCAAAGCCCCGATACCTCACGGAAAGGGGTAACAAGAGGGAATGAAGCTGACGTTTGGCAAAGGAGTGCGGGACGGGCTGCCCATTTGTTTGGGGTATGTATCCGTGTCCTTTGCTTTTGGTATGATGGTAGTGGAAGGCGGCCTTCCGGCTTGGGTCGGCGTGCTGATTTCCATGACCAATCTGACTTCCGCCGGGCAGTTTGCCGGGCTGGATTTGATTTTGAGCAGCGGATTATATATAGAATTAGCGGTCACCACGTTTGTCATCAATGTGCGGTATCTGCTGATGTCGCTTTCGCTTTCACAAAAAATTGATTCGTCGATGTCGGGTCTGGAAAGGCTTTTGCTGTCATTTGGCATTACGGACGAAATTTTTGCTGTGGCGGTACAGCAGAAAGAGCCGGTCAACTCCCGGTATCTCACGGGGCTGATCTCCATGCCCTATGTAGGCTGGGCACTGGGTACATTATTGGGTGCAACAGCGGCGGGAATTTTACCGCTGCCCATTCGCAGTGCGCTGGGTATTGCCATTTACGGCATGTTCCTGGCTATTATCATTCCTCCGGCGGTAAAAGCCAAACCGGTGGCGGTAGTGGTCATCATTGCTGTGGTGCTCAGCTGCCTGTTTAAATGGGTTCCCGGCCTGAACCAGCTTTCCTCCGGTTGGGTGATTATCCTCTGTGCCATTCCGGCAGCTGCCTTTGCCGCGCTGCGCTGGCCGGTAGAGGAAGAAACGGAGGAAGTATCATGACGGAAAATCTGCCCTATATTTTAACCGCGATCCTCATCATGGCAGGCGTTACCTATCTGGTGCGAATGCTTCCTCTGACCCTGTTCCGGAAAAAAATCGAAAACCGGTTCGTTAAATCCTTTCTGGCCTATGTTCCCTATGCAGTGCTGGCGGCCATGACCTTTCCCGCCATATTGGAATCCACTTCCAGCCTTTGGTCGGCTTTGGCGGGATTAGCGGTAGCGCTGATTTTGGCTTGGAAGAACCGCAGCCTGCTCACCGTGGCGCTGGGCGCAGTCGTTACCGTCCTTGTGGTAGAGCAGGTGCTGGTGTATTTTCAACTGTTGTCTTTTTAAGTCGTATTTGAAAACAAAAAATTGATGATAAAAAGCCGCAGGGAGACGATTTTTCTCTGCGGCTTTTTGCGCCGGTATCAGTTGAAGAATTGCCTGAAAAATGATAAAATATCCCTATAATGGATGCAGGAGGGGCATGTACGGAGTGGGAACTGCTGCTGGCGGCCAGACCGGCTTTCTCCCCTTTTTGCAGGCGCTTCGCCATCTTTCCCAAAACGCAGAAAAGTGACGGGATGAACCCATTCAGGAGGTACTTTATGGAAAAGTCAAAAGTTTATTTTACAGACTTCAGTGCAAAGCCCAACCAGCGTAACCTGCTGGAAAAGCTGCGCCATCTGGTAAAAACTGCGGGTATTGAACAGCTGCCGCTGGAAAACCGCTACACCGCTATCAAAATCCACTTTGGCGAGCCGGGCAACCTGGCTTACCTGCGCCCCAACTATGCCAAAGTGATTGTGGACATCGTAAAGGAAAACGGCGGCAAGGCATTTTTGACCGACTGCAACACGCTGTATGTGGGACGCCGCAAAAATGCGCTCGACCATCTGGACGCTGCTTATGAAAATGGATTTTCCCCCTTCTCTACCGGCTGTCATGTGATTATTGCCGACGGTCTGAAGGGTACTGATGAGGCGCTGGTTCCCGTAAAGGGCGGCGAATACGTCAAGGAAGCAAAAATTGGCCAGGCCATTATGGATGCTGACAACTTTATCTCCCTGACCCACTTCAAGGGCCACGAGGCTACCGGCTTTGGCGGTGCTTTCAAAAACATCGGCATGGGCTGCGGAAGCCGCGCCGGTAAAATGGAGATGCACAGCGCAGGCAAGCCCCATGTTGAGCAGAGTGTCTGTGTGGGCTGCGGCTTCTGCCAGAAAAACTGCGCACATGGCGCCATCACCATCACCGATAAAAAGGCTTCTATCGACCACAGCAAGTGCGTGGGCTGCGGACGCTGCATCGGTGCATGTCCCATGGATGCGGTTCAGGCTGCCGGAGATGAAGTCAATGATATCCTCAACTGCAAAATCGCGGAATACTCTGCCGCCATCCTGCAAAACAAGCCCTGCTTCCACATCAGCCTGATTACCGACGTTTCCCCCAACTGTGACTGCCACAGCGAAAACGATCGCCCGATCATCCCCGATGTGGGCATGTTGGCTTCCTTTGACCCGGTGGCTTTGGATATGGCCTGTGCAGACCTGTGCCTGGCACAGCCCATCATCCCCAACAGTATTCCCGGTGAAAAAGCCGCCAAGGGCGAAGACTGCGAACACAGCCATGACCCCTTCACCTATACCCACCCCGACACCAACTGGCGTTCCGGCATTGAGCATGCTGTGAAACTGGGCCTGGGCAGCAAGGAGTATGAGCTCATCACCGTAAAATAATTGCTGCATGAGTATGCGCTGTCGTCCTTTTGAGGATGACAGCGCATTTTTAAAAATCAGGGAGCAAACATATTTAAAATAAAAAGTCCCGGCAGAAAAGAAATTTCCTCTCTGTCGGGATTTTGTATTTACGATTGATTTTCAGCCGTTTCTTCCTGCGGGGCTTCGGTGTCCGGTTTTTTCTTTTCCTGCCAGGGGCAGATCTTCTTTTTTACGACCAGCCCTTCATATTTCAGTTTAAACTGCACCCGTCCCACAAATTTATGGTGACAGGTACGGCATTCAAAGGGCGCCCGGAAGCTTTTATTGCGAAGGCTCCACGGTTCCAGACGGCGCGCCAGCTTTCCGCAGTTCTCACAGCGGAAAAGCAGGTCAGACCGGTGAATATGAGGATTTCCCAAGTCGGTGATAATGACCGTTTTAAACGTCATGCGGTCATAAAACTCCTGCCGGGTAGCGTCCTGTACATAAGAAAGCAGTTTTTCTTTGTCATACAGTTTATGCAAACATTTCAGCGAAAGCAAACTGTCATCCAGCGCCCGGTGGTGGTCGATCCCCTCTTCATCAATATTCAGCAGCTGTGCAGCAGTAGAAAGCCCCATCTGCTGCGTGCTGCCGTATTCCATCGCGTCCTCGCAATACTTCTGCAAATCCACATATCCTGTCAGGAACGGAATCTTGTCGTTTCCACAGAAGTATTGGTAATTTTCGATCAAAGTCAGAATATCCGAAGTTCCCCATGTCAGCAGGACAGCATCCCCCATCCATTTGCGGAAATAGCTCTGCACCTGCATGAACTGCCGTCCTCCGGCAAGCTCTTCGTTGGTGATGCTTGTGAGGGTCTTCACTTTCCCGCTGATTTTCTTGCCTACCTGGGGCTTGACCAGTGAAGAAAAAGTATCCACTATTTGCAGGGATTCATCACACTTGACTGCACCGAATTCGATGATTTCGTTGATAAACCCCTGTTTTCTGCGGCTGTACGTGCCGTTCCATTCTAAATCCAGGATCACAAACTCCATTTCAGGACTCCAAACCGTTTCCTTATTTTTTGCGGCTGGCCTGCTTCATACGCAGTTCCTTGCTCAGAATCTGTTTGCGCATACGAATGTTCTTGGGCGTAACCTCCACAAACTCATCCTCTGCGATAAACTCGAGGGACTGCTCCAGGCTCAGCACCGTGGGCGGGGTCAGCTTCAATGCTTCGTCAGAACCGGCCGCACGGGTGTTGGTAACATGCTTCTTTTTGCAGACATTGACCACGATGTCCTCGTTTTTGGGGCTTGCTCCGACGATCATGCCTTCATAGACTTCCACGCCGGGCCCGATAAACATACGGCCGCGATCCTGTGCAGCGAACAGGCCGTAGCCGGTGGACTCACCGGTTTCGTGGGCAATCAGAGAGCCCTGCTGGCGCTGGGTAATATCCCCCTTATACGGCTCATAGCTGTCGAACACATGGTTCATAATGCCGTTGCCGTTGGTGTCAGACATAAATTCAGAACGATATCCCATCAGTCCGCGGGCGGGAATCTTGAATTCCATATGCGTCATGCCGGTATCGCGGGTGCCCATATTGACAATCTCTGCCTTGCGGGAACCCAGCTTTTCCATAACAGCACCCACATAGTTGTCGGGCACTTCAATCATGAGCAGCTCAATGGGCTCGCACATTTTCCCGTCAATCTCTTTCAGAATAACGGTCGGACGGGAAACCTGGAACTCATAATTCTGGCGGCGCATCTGCTCGATGAGGATAGACAGGTGCAGCTCGCCGCGGCCAGACACCTTGAAGGTATCGGCGGAGTCGGTTTCTTCCACGCGCATAGCCACGTTGGTTTCCACTTCTTTGAACAGGCGGTCGCGCAGGTTGCGGGAGGTAACATATTTGCCCTCGCGGCCTGCAAACGGGCTGTTGTTGACCATGAACATCATGGACACGGTGGGCTCGTCAATCTTGACGAAAGGCAGGGCTTCTACGCAGTCGGGGCTGCAGGCGGTCTCGCCGATATTCAGGTCGGTAATGCCGGAAACAGCTACGATATCGCCCAGCTGTGCGGAATCGGCTTCCACACGCTTGAGGCCTTCAAACTGATACAGCTTGCTGATTTTCACATTCTTGGTGGTGCCGTCGCGGTGACAGAGAACCATGTTCTCGTTTACCTTGATGGAACCGCGCTCCACACGGCCGATGCCGATGCGGCCCACATAATCGTCATAGTCAATATTGGAGAAGAGCACCTGGGCGGGGCCGTTCATATCGCCCGCAGGGGCGGGAACTTCCCGCAGGATCGCCTCAAACAGAGGGGTCATATCGGTGCCGGGGGTGTGGGGGTCGTTGCTGGCATAGCCGTCACGGCCGGAAGCATACACAACCGGGAATTCCAGCTGGTCATCATTGGCGCCCAGCTCGATAAACAAATCCAGCACCTCGTCCACCACTTCTTCAGGACGGGCACCGGGACGGTCGATTTTATTCACAACCACTACCGGCTTTTTACCAAGGCCCAAAGCCTTCTTCAGCACAAAACGGGTCTGAGGCATACAGCCCTCAAAAGCATCCACCAGCAGCAGCACGCCGTCCACCATCATCAGGATACGCTCTACCTCGCCGCCAAAGTCAGCATGGCCGGGCGTGTCCACAATGTTGATCTTGGTACCGTTATACATCACTGCGGTATTCTTGGAAAGGATGGTGATACCGCGCTCGCGCTCCAGATCGCCGGAGTCCATCACGCGCTCGGCAACCGCTTCGTTTTGACGGAAAATACCGCTCTGGCGAAGCAGCTGATCCACCAGAGTCGTCTTGCCGTGGTCAACGTGGGCAATAATGGCGACATTGCGCAAATTATTTCTCGTATCCATTCTCACTTACCTCACTTCAGGAGCTGGCAGAGGACGGATCCCTCTGCTTCTGTTCTTTCTTTACTGATTACAAACAGAGTATAGTATACCACTTTTGGGGCATTTTGTGAAGATTTTCAAACCGGGCACAACGACAAAAAACCCAACAAAAAAGCGGAGTGTATCTCAAACTGCTTTTGTAAACTATGGCACACCGCCCGATTTTGGCTTTCTTCAGCAAAAAACAAAGCCCTGACAAAACTGTCAGGGCTTTTACTGGAGCGGACGACGAGGCTCGAACTCGCTACCTCCACCTTGGCAAGGTGGCGCTCTACCAGATGAGCTACGTCCGCGGAACGTTTGCTATTATATCGAAGATTTAAAGAAATGTCAATACCTAATTTGAAAAAAATATTTTTTATTGCCGGAATCTGTTTTTCTTGGTGGGCAGAAGGCAAAACAAACAATTGTTTGTGTAAAATATTCACGTAATATGACGTAAAGAAAAAGAACATACTATAATATTATAAAACATACTTGGAAGACTGTACCTATGCAGAGCCTGAGCAAATTTGGGAACGTCACAGGAGGTCCTGGTACCATACTTAAAGTCAGGAGGGAACAGCATGCTTAACCGCAAACAGGGAGAAAAACTGCGGGATGCCCGGGAACGCGCGGGATTCACACAACAGCAAATCGCAACTGCCTTGAATATTGACCGTTCTACGTACGCCTCTTATGAAATCGGAAGAAGCCAGCCCACGCCGGCGACATTGGTGGTGCTCTCGAAAATCATGAACACTTCTATTGAATCTCTGCTGGATGACGAGCTGGCAAACGCCTATGTACAGGATATCGGGCGCGACAAGTTTTCATCGAAAACACAGGTATATCTCGGAGATTCTTCCCATTATGCCTCTCTTTTGCCGCGCGACAGCCACGTTTATGAGCTTTCAAAAGACGAACGCGCGATTTTGTGTTTATACCGCGCTGCTTCTAAAAATCTGCGCCGGAAAATGATCGACCAGGTCAGCGCGATGCTTCACGAAGAAGAAGAGAAAGGAAAAACTGCTGAAAACGGGTAAAATGATGCGGCTTTTTACTGTTTTCTGTTTACCTGTGAAAAAGCACAAGCAGTCCTACAGCCTGTAACACAGTCTGAGGGCTGCTTTTTTGCAAGCTTCTGTTTGTAAATTGGATAAAAAACTTTCAATATTTTTCGAATTATGATATACTGAAAACAGTTGGTCTATGGGAAGTTCCCACAGGCTCAGCTTTGATTGTCTGGAGGGATGCTCGTGGAATATGATACTTTTACTGCCGGAGTGGGCCCGGGCGGGCTGCGCACCAAAAACGATATTCGGGTTCTGCTCTGTTACCTGCTCTCCAGCGTGGGAGCGCCCCTGAAACAGGAAGACATTCTTTCAATCCTTCAGCAATATGATCTGGCTAATTACTTTGAAATTATGGATGCCCTTTCTGACTTGCAGAAAAAAGGGCTGATTTCGGTGGAACAGGGGGCCTCGGGGCTGGTAAATATTGAACCGTTGGGGCAGGAAGTCGCCAATCAGCTGGATGTAACCCTGCCGATTTCCATTCGTGAAAAAACGGTTGCTGCTGCGATGAATCTTCTGGCCCGCGCAAAGCGTGAACAGGAAAACCGTGTGGAAATCAAAAAGAACGAAAAAGGCTATTCCGTCACGTGCCATGTTTCAGACGGGGAAATGGATTTGATGACCTTTACGCTTTATGCACCTGATTTGTATCAGGCGCGGATGATTAAGCGGAATTTTCACCGTGAGCCCGGAATCGTTTATCGTGTGATGCTGGCCGCTGTGACCGGCAGCCGCGATCTCGCTGCCGAAGCGCTTCGCAAAATCACTTCATAGCAGTCTTATGTAAGAATATAGTCGCAAATCGCCTGTGCGGCACCGTCTTCCTGACAGGAGGCGGTCACTGCCGAGGCGATTTTTTTGGCTTCTTCGGTAGCATTGCCCATGGCAATCGAGAACCCGGCATATTCCAGCATGGCAAGGTCATTCCCATTGTCCCCGATCGCTGCTGTTTCGCTGCGGTCAACCCCCAGCGACTGGCAAAGCCCGCGCAGGCCCGCTCCTTTATCGCAGCCTTCTGCGTTGATTTCCAGATTATCTGCTACCGAAGAGGTCAGCTTGAGGCCGCCCATGGCTTCCAGACGCTGCCAAAGCTCCCGGCGAATTTCGGGCCGAAGATAGGGCAGATTGATTTTTTCGGGACAAATGCCGCTTTCTGTCAGAAAAGCAGATAGGCTGTCAACCAGACGGTAATTCTTTTTCAAAAACATCTGTTTCTCCGGCGGGAATCCGTATTTTTCTACTGCAATCCGCGGATTCTCCTGCTGTGTGACGGCATCTCCGGCTGTATAAAATTCCACATAGACCGGATATTCTTCGAGCATCTGCAAAACCCGAACAGCCAGCGCGTTGGGAATCAGACAGGAAAACAGAGATTCCCCAGTGCGCAGATCATATACACCCGCACCGTTAGAGGTAATCGCATATCGGATAAACGGCAGCTGCGTGAGGCTTTTGGGAATAAAATTTTTCATGCGTCCGGTAGCCGGTACAATCTCTACCCCCTGCTCGGCAGCTTTTTCCAGCGCATTGGCTGCCGCCTGCGATAGAATCCCGCCCGGCTGCAGCATGGTGCCATCCAGATCAAATGCAAAAAGCCTGTATTTTCCCATCTTTTTCTCTCCTCTTTTGCGTCTTTCTCAGTTTTTCAGATTCATTATACCACACAAAAAGGCAGGCAAACGATACTCGAAAAAATTTTGTATTTCAAAATACACAATAGAGTTTTTGGGAAAGCTTTGTATATTTTTGGTAAAGAAAACATGAGACATTCCCTGCAAAATATGGTATAATAAATCAGAAATACCCCAGCATGACAGAATTGCGATTCTATTTTTCCCGTATGCAAAAAAGGGACGCCGTACGGCGCCCCTCTTTCACAGGCAGCTGGGTTTATTTGCACTGGAAGGTGCTGCACTCTGTATCGCCTTTGTCGCTCACCGATGCACAGCAGCCATCTACGCACACGCTTGCAGCAGAACAGCAGCCCTGTGCGTTGTATTCGCAGCGGCGGGCATCGCAGTGAATCTGTGTGGACTGTGCGCCTTGCACAGCATTCTGTGCGGGGTATGCGCCCTTCTCCTGATAAGAAGAGCAGCAGGTCTGGCTTTTCACGCTGGCGCCGGAACCGGTTACATGGATTGCCGGAAGTGCACAGCAGCCTGCCTGATAGTGCGCGCAGGAGCTTACCTTACATTCAAGTTTGTTCATCTGGCTTCATCCTTTCCTGAATCAATTCAAAGCAAAAGACGGATTTCAGGATTTTTTGAAAAGCAGCTATGTGGAATCATCGCTGCTTTTCAGTGAATCCTGATATAGTATGGCCCATTTTTCCGGCCGGTATCCGGCGAAAGCCAGATTTTTCATATTTTTTCAGCAGAAGTCCATTTCTCATGTTTATCTTTTATCATCAAAACATCTGCGGTGCAAAGGAGCCGTTCGTGTTCCGGCTGCATAGCGGATGTTCATTCTACAGGAGGTATTTGGATATGAATTTTAAAATCATCGGAACGGGAAGTGCCCGTCCTGCCTGCATCAAAACCAACAATGACCTCGCAGAATTCCTTGACACCTCGGACGAGTGGATTCGCACCCGAACCGGCATTGAGGAACGGCACATCCTTCAGGATGGTGAAAGCATTTCACAGCTGGCTACCGAGGCCGCGCTGGCTGCCCTGAAAAATTCCGGAACTGACCCCAAGGAGCTGGACTTTGTGATTTGTTCCACCATCCGCGGTGATTATATTACGCCTTCCATGGCCTGTATCGTTGCCCGGAACCTGGGCGTACAGTGCATGGCTTTTGACATCAACGCCGCTTGTTCCGGATTTATCTATGCACTGGATTGCGCTACTGGTTTCTTTGAGCGGAACCGGGCACAAAAGGGACTGGTCATTTCCGCAGAAGCCATGTCCAAAATGGTGGACTGGCAGGACCGCGCCACCTGTGTGCTCTTCGGTGATGCTGCCGGCGCTGTCGTTCTGGAAAAGGGTGAAAACCTGCTGGCTTCCAAGCTGACCTCTGACGGAAATATAGAAGTTCTCAATATTCCCCACGTCTGCGGAAATTCTCCCTTCAGTCAGGATGAACAGAAGCCCTCTTATCTGTTTATGGATGGACATGGAGTGTATAAGTTTGCGGTCAACGCCATGGCAACCGGAATTTCAGAAACCGTTGCTGCTGCAGGACTGAAGCCGGAAGATGTGGATCATGTGCTGCCTCATCAGGCAAACATGCGGATCATCCAGGCTGCTATGAAGAAGCTGAATATCCCCGAGGATCGCTATCGCACCAATATCGCCCACTATGGCAATACCTCTTCCGCCTGTATTCCGGTACTGCTGGATGAACTGAATCAGGCAGGAATGCTCCAGCGCGGACAGATTCTGGCTTTGACCGCTTTTGGCGGCGGCCTGACCACCGGCGCAATGGTCATTCGCTGGTAAGAGGAATTTTTTATCACAAATTTTCATCTGTTTTTTTGGAAATTATTGCAAAAAATCGCGTTGTTTTTTTGCTGATATAGGGGGAATCAGCGATTCCTTTCAAAAAAACTTGAAAAAAAAGATAAAAAAGGCTATTGTATATAAGATACGGAGATGATGTCTGTAAAATCACGGTACTTGCTACAGCGGTTTTGCGGGTCTCTTCTGTCCAATAAAGCTTTGGTTTTCAAAGTAATTTAATTTTAAAAAATGCAAGATTTTCTGAGAAGGAGTGTTTATCTATGATCCATACACCGATCTGCGAGATGCTGGGAATCCAGTATCCTATTTTTCAGGGCGGCATGGCGTGGGTAGCTGATGCCAGCCTGGCTGCCGGTGTTTCCAATGCAGGCGGTCTGGGCATTATCGCTGCCATGAACTCCAACGGTGAACAGCTGCGGGCCGAAATCCGCAAATGCCGTGAGATGACCGATAAGCCCTTCGGCGTGAATATTATGCTGATGAGCCCCTTTGTGGAGGAGACCGCCAAAGTGGTCATTGAGGAAAAGGTTCCCGTCATCACCACCGGCGCCGGCAACCCCAGCCGGTATATGGAAGGCTGGCTGGCAGCAGGCATCAAGGTCATTCCGGTTGTGGCTTCTACCGGCGTTGCCAAAATGGTAGAAAAGCACGGTGCAGCCGCAGTCATCGCTGAAGGCGGCGAGAGCGGCGGTCATATCGGCGAGATGTCCACCATGCCGCTGGTTCCCCAGGTGTGCGATGCGGTTTCCATCCCGGTGCTGGCAGCAGGCGGTATTGCAGACGGCCGCGGAGTTGCTGCTGCTCTGATGCTGGGCGCTGTGGGCGTACAGGTAGGCACCCGCTTCCTGGTTGCCAAGGAGTGCACCATCAGCCAGGTATATAAGGATAAGGTTCTCAAGGCAAAGGATACCGACACCATCGTGACCGGCAAGCGTCTGGGTCATCCCATGCGCTCCCTGAAAAATCCCTTCTCCAGAGAATTTGCCAAGCTGGAATATGATACCTCCATCACTGCAGAAGAGCTGGAAAAAATGGGTCTGGGCGCACTGCGCCGCGCTGCCCGTGAAGGCGACGCCAAGGGCGGTACCTTCCTGGCAGGACAGGTCTCCGGTATGATTAAGCAGGAGCAGACTGCTTCTGAAATCATCACCGAGATGTTCACCGAGGCAGAAGAAATCCTGAAAGGAGCCACAAAATGGGTAAAGTAGCATTTCTTTTCAGCGGACAGGGCGCACAGTATCCCGGCATGGGAAAATCCCTGTGCGACGCCAGCGCCGCTGCCAGATATACCTTTGAGCAGGCGGATGCTGTCCGCCCCGACACCTCCAAGCAGTGCTTTGAGGGCACCAAAGAGGAACTGAGCCAGACCATCAATACCCAGCCCTGCCTGTACTGTGTTGATCTGGCCGCTGCCGAAGCCCTGCGGGACGAGGGAATCGTGCCCGATGCTGTGGCAGGCTTTTCTCTGGGCGAGATCGCCGCATTGACCTTTGCCGGTGTGTTCTCCCGCAAAGACGGCTTCTCCTTTGTGTGCAAGCGCGGCGAGCACATGAGCGAGGCCACCAAGAAGACCGGCGGCAGCATGGCTGCTGTGCTGAAGCTCTCTAACGAAAAGGTGAACGAGCTGGCTTCCGCTTATGACAAGGTTTTCCCCGTCAACTACAACTGCCCCGGACAGGTTTCTGTGGCCGGTGAAAAAGAGCAGCTGGACGCATTCTGTGAGGACTGCAAGGCTGCCGGCGCAAGAGTGGTTCCGCTGGCTGTCAGCGGCGCTTTCCATTCCCCCTTTATGGATGAAGCGGCTGCCGCTCTGGCAGAAGAGCTGAAATCCATTCAGGTGCAGAAGGCCGGAATTCCGGTGTATTCCAACGCCAGCGCAGAGCTGTATCCCGAAGATGCAGACGCCATCCGCGCTTCCATCGCCACGCAGGTAAATCATCCTGTGCAGTGGCAGGCCATTCTGGAAAAGCTGCACGCAGACGGTTTTGACACCTTTATCGAGTGCGGCGCAGGCAAAACCCTGGCCGGTCTGGTCAAAAAGACCCTGAAGGGCGTTTCTATTTATAATGTAGAGGATGCCGACGGCCTGAAGGCTGTTGTGGAAGCTCTGAAAGTATAACTTTAAAAAGGAAGGTATCGTTACTATGATGCTCGAAAATAAAGTAGCTGTTGTTACCGGCGGTGCTGCTGGTATTGGCCGTTCCATCGCTCTGACTATGGCAAAAGAAGGCGCTGACATCGCTATTCTGGACGTATGCAAGCCCGAGACCGCCGAAGAAGCCTGCGCCCTCATCGCAGAGACCGGCGCAACCGTAAAATTCTATCACTGCGACGTTTCCAACTTTGAGCTGGTGGACACCACCATCAAGCAGGTCATCGCAGACCTGGGCGGCGTGGATATTCTGGTGAACAACGCCGGTATTACCCGCGACTCCCTGCTGGTTTCCATGAAGGAAGAGGATTTTGACAAGGTGATCGCCATCAACCTCAAAGGCGTGTTCAACACCATTCACGCCTGCTATCATCACTTTATGCGCAAGCGCAGCGGCCGCATTATCAACATCTCTTCTGTTACCGGCCTGATGGGCAACCCGGGCCAGGCAAACTACACCGCTGCCAAGGCGGGCATCATCGGCCTGACCAAGACCACCGCCAAGGAGCTGGCTTCCCGCGGCGTGACCTGCAACGCCATTGCTCCCGGCTTTATCCAGACCGCTATGACCGATGTCCTCAGCGACAAGGCCAAGGACGCCATGCTGGGTGCTGTTCCCATGAAGCGTATGGGCCAGCCTGAGGATATCGCCAAGACCGCCCTGTATCTGGCCAGCGACCTGTCCTCTTATGTGACCGGCGAGGTCATCCGCGTAGACGGCGGTATGTGCATGTAATTGTAAACCGGCAAGCCCTGTGGCCTGACAGGCACAGGGCTGCCTGTATTCTGATTTTGATAGACTATCGGAGGTATCTTTTCATGAGACGAGTTGTGATTACCGGAGTTGGCGCCGTCTCCCCCGTCGGCAACACTGCGGAAGAAACCTGGAACAGCCTGATTGCAGGCAAAAACGGCATTGGCCCCATCACCCGCTTTGACACCAGCGACCCCGCCTGCAAGGTAAAGGTAGCTGCCGAAGTGAAGGATTTTGACCCCAGCCTGTATATGGAGAAGGGCGAGGTCCGCAAGACCGACCTGTATGCCCAGTACGCCATGGCTGCCGCCGTGCAGGCCATGAAGGACAGCGGCATTGAGGGAAAAGTGGATTCTGACCGTCTGGGTGTGTATGTTGGTTCCGGTATCGGCGGCATGAACACCTTTGTGGAAGAGTGCAACAAGCTGGAAAAGAGCGGCATGAAGCGCATTTCCCCCTTCTTCATCCCCATGATGATTTCCAATATTGCTGCCGGCAATATTGCTATCCGCTTCAAGGCAGAAGGCCCCTCCATGTGCGTGACCACCGCCTGTGCAACCTCTGCCCATGCGGTGGGCGAGGCATTCCACACCATCCGTTACGGCTATGCCGACGCCATGATTGCCGGCGGCGCAGAAGCTACCATCAACAAGCTCTCTATTGCCGGTTTTACCAACTGTAAGGCTCTGACCACCGAAGAAGACCCCAACCGTGCTTCCATTCCCTTTGACAAGGAGCGCAGCGGTTTCGTTATGGGTGAGGGCGGCGCGATTCTGGTGCTGGAAGAATACGAGCACGCAGTGGCCCGCGGCGCCAAGATTTACGCTGAAATCGTGGGTTATGGCAACACCAACGACGCTTACCACATGACCGCTCCTCATCCGGATGCCAAGGGCGCTGCCAAGAGCATCCGTCTGGCTGTGGAAGAGGCCGGTATGCCTGCTGACGCTTGTGTATACATCAATGCGCACGGCACCAGCACCCCTCTGAACGACAAGACCGAAACTCTGGCCTTCAAGCTGGCGCTGGGTGAGGAAGCTGCTCACAAAGCCATGGTCAGCTCCACCAAGAGCATGACCGGCCATATGCTGGGTGCTACCGGTGCACTGGAAGCCATGGCCTGTGCTTACGCTCTGCGTGACGGCATTGTGCCCCCCACCATCAACTATCGCGAAGCTGACCCGGACTGCGATCTGGACTATGTTCCCAACGAGGCCCGGAAAGCCGATATTGAATATGCTATTTCTACCAACCTGGGCTTCGGCGGCCATAACGCCTGCCTGGTGCTGAAAAAGATTTGAGAAAGGGTGGGCATTCATGAATCTGGAAGAAATCAGAACCCTGGCCGAGATTATGAGTGACAACGGCCTGACTGCCATTGAAATCACCGAGGGTGAAAGCAACATCCGTCTGGAAAAGAATCCTCCTGCCTGTGTGCCGGCAACTCCCATGCCGATTCCGGCTGTGATACCCGCCGCTCCGGTGCAGGCTGCCCCTGCCGCAGAAGCTCCGGCACAGGAAAGCGCTGTCCCGGCTTCCGGCAGCTTCAGCAACCTCACTGAGGTCAAATCTCCCATGGTAGGCGTGTTCTATGACTCCCCCTCTCCTGAGGCTGATCCCTATGTGAAGGTCGGCGACAAGGTGAAAAAGGGCGACGTGCTGTGCATCATCGAAGCCATGAAGCTGCTCAACGAGATTACTGCCGAGCAGGACGGCGAGATTGTAGATATCTGCGCACACAACGCTGATGTGGTGGAGTACGGACAGACACTGTTCAAGATTTTTTAAGGAAACGAGGAGGAAGGTCTCATGAATCGTGAAGAACTGAAGGGAATCCTGCCTCACCGGGAGCCTATGCTGCTGGTAGACGAGGCGGAACTGGAAGAAGATAATCTGGCCGTCGGCAAATATACCGTCAAGGGGGACGAATACTTCCTCCAGGGACATTTCCCCGGAATGCCCGTGATGCCCGGCGTGATTCAGTTGGAAATTATGGCGCAGACCTGCTGTGTACTGCTCAAGGACGAAGTAAAGGGCAAAAACACCTTTTATACCGGCATCGACAAAGCCCGTTTCAAGAACAAGGTGCTTCCCGGCGACACGCTGGTCATGAAGTGCAGTCTGGTGAAGAGCCGCCCGCCTTTCTATTTTGCACAGGGCAAGGGCTATGTCAACGGGAAACTGACCGTGAGCGCGGAGCTTTCCTTTGCACTTCTGTAAAAGGAGGCGCCGCTGATGTTTTCAAAAATTCTCATCGCCAACCGCGGCGAGATTGCCGTGCGGATTATCCGTGCCTGTAAGGAAATGGGCATCTCCACGGTTGCGGTTTTCTCTGAGGCCGACCGCGAAGCCCTTCATGTGAGCCTGGCGGATGAAAGCGTCTGCATCGGCCCCGCGCCGGTGCAGGAAAGCTACCTGAATATGACGGCGATTATCTCCGCCGCTGTAGCGACCAAGGCCGAGGCCATCCATCCCGGTTATGGCCTGCTCTCTGAAAACGCCCGCTTTGCCGAGCTGTGCCAGCAGTGCCACATTGCCTTTATCGGCCCCAGTGCGGAAGTGATTTCCAAGATGGGCGACAAGGACATCGCCCGCAAGACCATGATGGCCGCCAACGTGCCCGTCATTCCCGGCTGCGACGTGATTGAGTCGGTGGAAGAAGCCCACAAAAAGGCTGACGAAATCGGCTACCCGCTGCTGGTAAAGGCCAGAAGCGGCGGCGGCGGACGCGGTATCCGCAAAGTGGAGCGCAGCGAAGATTTTGAGACGGCATTCCTCACCGCTTCCAGCGAGGCAGAAAAGGCCTTTGGCGACGGCGGCGTGTATATGGAAAAATTCCTGTACCCTGCCAAGCATATCGAGATGCAGCTGCTCTGCGACCAGCAGGGCAATGTGGTGGCGCTGGGCGAGCGTGAATGTTCTGTACAGCGCAAAAATCAGAAGCTGATTGAGGAAAGCCCCGCCAACACTCTGACCCCCGAAACCCGTAAGGAAATGATCGAGGTAGCTGTGCGCGCAGCAAAAGCCGCCAAGTATACCAGCGTGGGCACCATCGAATTTTTGATGGATCGGGACGGCAAATTCTACTTTATGGAGATGAACACCCGTTTGCAGGTGGAGCACTCCGTCACCGAAATGGTGAGCAACGTAGATATCGTCAAATGGCAGATCCGCATTGCCGCAGGCGTGCCCCTTTCCTTCAAACAGGAAGATGTGCGCATGACCGGCCACGCCATTGAGTGCCGTATCAACGCGGAAAACCCGGACAAGGATTTCCGTCCCAGCTGCGGCAAAATCACCCTGCTCCATGTTCCCGGCGGCCCGCAGGTGCGTTTTGATACCGCTTTGTATCAGGATTATACCATCCCGCCCTTCTATGACTCTATGGTGGGTAAGCTGATTGTGTGCGCCCAGACCCGTGAAGAGGCCATCCGCAAGATGCAGGCCGCGCTCTGCGAGCTGATTGTGGAGGGTGTGGAACATAACGCCGAGCTGCATATGGAAATTCTCAGCGACCCGGAATTTGCCGGCGGCGATTACTATACCAATTACATGGAAAAACGGGAGAAAGCCCGGAATAAGGAGGTCTCCTGATGCTTCCCAAGGATTTATTCAAAAAACCCATGAACACGCTGGAGAGCGCTTATGAAAAGCTGACCAAAACGGCAGCTCCCGATGTTCCCAGCGAGATGTGCACGTCCTGCCCCGGATGCCGCGCCATGCTGTTCACCAGCGATTTGAGCGAAAATGATAATGTGTGCCCCAAATGCGGCCACCATTTCCGCATCAATGCCCGGCAGCGCATCAGCATCATCACTGACGAAGGCTCTTTTGAAGAACTGGACGGTGATTTGCGCTCCAAAAATGTGATTGGGTTCCCCAATTATGATAAAAAGCTCAAACATGCCTATCTGGACAGTGCTGAAAAAGAAGCTGTTGTCTGCGGTACGGCATCCATCGACGGCTGGCCCTGCTGCCTGTTCGTGATGGAGCCCTATTTTATGATGGGCAGCATGGGCACCATTGTGGGCGAGAAGATTACCCGCCTGTTTGAATATGCCACCGAGTACGGCCTGCCGGTCATCGGGTTCACGGTTTCTGGCGGCGCCAGAATGCAGGAAGGCATCCTATCTTTGATGCAGATGGCCAAGACCAGCGGTGCGGTAAAGCGCCACAGCGATGCGGGACTGCTGTATATCGCTGTCCTCACTGACCCCACCACCGGCGGCGTCACGGCCAGCTTTGCCATGGAAGCGGACATCACGCTGGCAGAGCCCAAGGCTCTCATCGGTTTTGCAGGCCCCCGCGTCATCGAGCAGACCATCCGCCAGAAGCTGCCGGCTGGATTCCAGCGGGCAGAGTTCCAGGTGGAAAAGGGCTTTGTGGATGAAGTGGTGCCCCGCAGCGAGCAGAAAGAATACCTGGCCCGGCTGCTGTCCTTCCATGCACCGGCAGAATCCCGCAAAGAGCAGAGAGAGGAGGCGGACGCAGAATGATTGAAGCATATGAGCGCGTTATGGCGGCACGGGCGAAAGGCCGTCCCACCAGCATGAGCTTTATCGAGAATATTTTTACCGACTTCACGGAAATGCACGGCGACCGCCGCTTTGCCGATGACAAGGCCATTGTGGCTGGAATTGCCCGGCTGAACGGGATGCCGGTAACGGTCATTGGTTTGGAAAAGGGCGTGGAACTGAAGGAAAAGGTTGCCCGTAATTTCGGTTCCGCTCATCCGGAAGGCTATCGGAAGGCCCTGCGCCAGATGAAGCTGGCAGAGAAGTTCCACCGCCCCGTAATCTGCTTTGTGGATACCTCCGGCGCCTACTGCGGCATTGCTGCCGAGGAGCGCGGACAGGGACAGGCGATTGCTGAAAACCTGATGGAAATGATGACCCTGAAAACCCCGGTGGTCTCCATTCTCATCGGTGAAGGCGGAAGCGGCGGTGCACTGGGTCTGGCAGTTGCCGATCAGGTGTGGATGCTGGAAAACTCCGTATATTCCGTCATCTCCCCCGAAGGCTGCGCCAGTATCCTCTGGAAAGACAGCGGCAAAATGAAGGAAGCCGCTGCCTGCCTCAAGCTCACCGCAGAGGATCTGTTCTCTCTGGGGGTCATTGAGAAGGTCGTTTCCGAGTACGACGGTGATTTTGAGCAGGTCTATGCAGAGCTGCGGGAGATGCTGGAGGAGACTATCCATGCAAATCTTCAGCTGCCTGTAGAGGAAATGCTGGAAAACCGGTATGCCCGTTTCCGTCGGATTGGCGGTTAAAAGCAGATATCCTAACACAAAAGCCAGCGTTTGAAACGCTGGCTTTTTGAATTTTAAAAAAGATTTTTTCTACTTGGATTTACATTGGTCAAAAGTTTTTTAGGGGAAACCCCAAGACGTGGGTTTCTCACCCCTTCCTGCGTTTCCTGATGCATAAAGAGTTCCGCTCTCTGCGGAGAGCGGCCAAAGGGCGCTGCCCTCTGGACACCCACCACCTTTTGAAAAATGTGGACGAAAACTTTTGCGTCGCGGGGCACCTTCTGCGATTTTGCAGCACTTCCCACGCGAACTGTTTTGTGCAATTTTATCTGCTGCTTGGGTTTATCGACACACTGAAGCCAGCGTTTTTGAAACGCTGGCTTTTTGATTTTATTTTATACACACATCACAGGGGTCGTCTTTTCCCGCAGAAAAAGCTTCGTCCAGTGTACCGGAAAGAATCACCTTGGAACGTTTCAATGTAGGGCAATCTTCGGTGGCGTGATGGGATTTTCCGCCTGGAGTCCAATAATAAATCCCGCTGATTTCAGGCTTAGATGTGGGCTGTGCAGTCGGCTTTACCGTGGGTTTGGCCGTTGGTTTCGCGGTAGGCTTTGCTGTGGGTTTGGCGGTCGGCCTGACCGTTGGCTTTTCTGTCGGTGTAATCGTTGCAGCAGCTTCCGGCTTTAATGACAAAAGCGGTGTAGGCGATGCACCAGGATTTGATTCCGTCTGTGAAGCGCAGGCAGTTAAGAAAAGGGCCATTGCCAGCGCCAGACACAGGAGTTTTATCAACCATTTTTTCTTCATCTGTCAGGATCTCCTTTTGAAAAATTCCGGAGCAGAGCAGCTGATTCTGTCCTTTTTATAATTTACCATATTTTACCATCTATTACAATATTTAACAGAAAAGGAAATTGCAAAAAATAAGGCTCAGAGCTTTCTCAAAAACTCTGAGCCTTGATTGCAATTGTTATACCAGAGGATTCTTTTCCAGATAATGCAAAACAGTTTCTGCTACCGTCTCTACGCATCCCGGTTCAAAGGGAAGCTGTAACCCGGCGTCATGCACCAATCCGTGGAAGGTTTTTTCTCCGGCGCTGTCGACCAAATCAAGATACCGGGCAAAAGCTCCCTGCCAGTCTTTTTCCGAAAGCTCCCAGAATTCCAGCGCCGTGATTTGTGCCAGGCAATAATCGATATAATACATGGGGCTGGAATAGATATGGTGCTTCCACTGGTAATAGCCGCCCGCTTCAAAATAGGGAAGCCCCTCAAAAGTAAGCCAGGGACGGTATTTCTTTTCCAGCTGTGCCCACAGTTCCTTGCGCTGTATCGGTGTCAGCTCCGGCGTTTCATACACACGGGTTTGGAATTCATCCACCATTGTACCATACGGAATGAAGTCCAGGCAGTTTTCCAGCTGATAGGAGCGGAACTGGGCGGCACCCTCTCCAAAAAATCCTTCATCCCACGGGCGCGAAAACAGCTCCATCGACATGGAATGTACCTCGGCACTCTCCATGGTGGGCGTCATATTTTCCAGATAGCGCAGGTTGCGTGCACGATATGCGGCAAATGCATGGCCGGCTTCGTGCGTAAGCACCTCGACATCATCCACTGTGCCGTTAAAGTTGGCAAAAATAAACGGGCTTTTATAGTTGGGAATGTCCGTACAATATCCGCCGCCTGCTTTTCCCTTTTTGCTCATCAGGTCGAACAGCTCATTTTCTACCATAAAGTCAAAAAACTCGCCGGTCTGGCTGCTCATTTCACGATACATATTGCCGGCGGCCTGTACCAGCTCTTCTTCTCCGCCCACCGGTGCGGGGTTGCCCTTGGGCAGCAGGGTATCTTCATCCCAGAAGCAGAGATTGGAAACGCCAAGACGCTCTGCCTGCTTTTCCTTCAAACGGTGCACAATGGGAACCAGCTTCCCGGCTACCTGCTCGCGAAAAGCCTCGACATCCGCCGGAGAATAGCAGTTTCTTCCCAACCGGTCATATCCCAGCTGTACAAAATTCTCGTATCCCAGCTTTTTGGCCTGTTCGGTACGGCACTTGACAAGCGCGTCATAAATTTCGTCCAGCCGCTGGCCGTGTTCTGCAAAAAAGGCGTCTGTTTTCTCCCAGGCTTCCTGCCGCTGGCAGCGGTCAGAAGAGGTCTGATACCGGATGATCTCGGAGAGATTGCACTGTTCGCCCTGTATGGAAATATCTGCGGAAGCCAACAGCTGCTCGTACTCTGTAGCCAGGCGGTTTTCCTCCTGCATCAGCGGGATAATCGCCGGGGAAAATGTTTTTTTGGCGATTTCCTGATTGCGGAAAAACAGTTCCCCCGTCACTTTTTCGAGCTCCGGACGGAACTCAGAGGCCAGCACCTGATCCATAAACTGCTGGATATATTCCTGCAATTGCGGCAGATATTCATCAAAAAACTGCTGTTCTTCCTTGTAAAACGGGTCATTGGTATTGATGCTGCTGCGGATATACGCCAGGTTGCTCATCGTGCGCACATCGCCGAGCAGTTTTTCATGCCGATCCAGCAAAGCCAGCTGTTCCTGTGCAGTAGCACACAGCGGAAAACGCTGCGCCATATCCCGATATGCCATCTCAACAGCGGTAGTATCCGGCCGCCTGTATTTCATTTCGCTAAATTTCACAGATCATCACTCCTTTTACTCTTCCGCCTGTACGGAAGTATTTCTGTGCTTTATTCTGCGCCTTTTTTATGAAATAACTATCACCCGGCTGTAAACTTTTCCCGAAGATTTTATTTTCTTTTTTTCTGCTGTAAAATCTGCTGCATGGTTCTGGCGGCTTCTGTTTCCAGCTCCTGTGCCGCTTTCAAAAAAGAGCTAATTTGTGTACCAGCCGAAGAATCCCCCGGCAGCCGTGCTGCTGTTTCAAAGGCAGACTGCCAGCATAAAAAACACTTGCGGTACAATTCCGACAGAAACAGCTGGCCGTACTTTTCCAAGAAAGCAGCCGCGTACTGTTTTAAGGGAGCACATGCCCCCAGAACATAGCGCAGGTTTCCGGCTTCTTCCTGTGAAAACGGCTTCTGAAGGCGTTCCAGCAGTACCGGGTATACGGCCAGCCCCGAGGCGCTTTCGCTCCACTCTTCCCCGCGCAGGTGTGCTGCGGCCATTTTCAGTGTCCCGTACAGAATTTCTTCCTCGGAACGTTCGCGGAAGCCCGTAATAGTCAGCACATTCAAAATCGGGATGTCCCCTTTTCCCAGCCGTTCATAGGGCAGCTCTCCCTTTTCACCGGTCACCGCCAGTGTGTGGAAAAGTTTGCGGGAATCGTCATAACCGGTAATCAGCCCCCACTCCGGCAGGCCGATATCCCAGCAAATCGCGGGAATCCCCTTCTCCAGTGAAGAGAGAATCTGCTCTTTTGCCTGCAAACGCCTGCTTTCCTCCAGCGTATCCTGCCCCCACAGACGGTCGGTATAGGCGCATAACAGCCCACTGTTTTCCACCCATTCTTTCTGCCGGGCAAACTCCCAGATGCTGAACGCGCTGGGGCAAAGGTCTGGACGCGCCCACATGCGAAATGCAAAACCGCTGGAAGCAACCACCTCTTTCGCGAGAGAGGCATATGGGATGCTCTGTACCGCACAGGCCAGGCTTTTCGCAAAGGAAAACAGGAACCCAGTGGAATCAGGCACTTCTTCCCAACTGACAGGAAGCTGTATCGATTGGCTGCTCATTCATCTCCCCCCTATTTTCGGCAAATTTCTTCTTTTAGTATACACGATTTTGTGGGTAAAATATAGTAAAAAAGGCACACTGCAAGAGAACAGTGTGCCTCAGACTATCGAAAAAGGTTTGCAGTTCTGGCGAATTGCACAAAGGAGCAGCTTGAGAAGGGGAACCCCAGACGTGGGTTCCCCCTCGAAAATAGCCCACCGGGCTATTTTCTCACCCCTTCCCGCGTTTCCTGATGCATAAAGAGTTCCGCTCTCTGCGGAGAGCGGCCAAAGGGCGTTGCCCTCTGGACACCCACAACCTTTTGAAAAATGTTGACGAAAACTTTTATGTCGCGGGGCAGCTTCTACGATTTTGCAGCGATTCCCACGCGAACTATTTTGTGCAATTTTATCTGCCGTTTGGATTTATCGACGCACTGAGGCACACTGCAAGGGAACAGTGTGCCTTAACCTGCCGAAAGAACTCATATTCATGGCAGGATATATTCAAATGCTTTTTATTTCTGTTCGCGAATCCGGAAGCCTTCCCGCTCCAGCTCACGTTTGATGGTCTCGACGTGGTAATGGTCTTTGGTCTCCACGCTGATGCGCAGGTAGCAGGCAGTAATGTCTGCATCCTCTCCGGCGTGGTCATGATGGACCGCCACCACATTGGCACCCAGCCCAGCGATGATGGAGGAGACCTTTTGCAGCTGGCCCGGCTTATCAGGCAGCTCGATGGTGAAGTCTGCGCTGCGGCCGGCTTTCAGCAAACCGCGGTTGATAACACGTGACAAGATAGTCACATCAATATTGCCGCCGGACACCAGGCACACCACTTTCTTGCCCTTGATGTCCACTTTGTTGAACATAGCGGCAGCAACAGAAACTGCACCAGCGCCCTCTGCAATCAGCTTTTGCTGTTCGATCAGGGTCAGGATCGCGGTGGAGATTTCGTCGTCTGTTACGGTGACCACTTCATCCACATATTTGGAGCAAATGTCAAAGGTAAGGCTGCCCGGCTCTTTTACTGCGATACCGTCGGCAATGGTAGAAACGCACGGCAGACATTCGGCCTGATGGTGCTCGAGGGACTGCACCATGGAAGGTGCACCGCTGGCCTGTACGCCATAGACTTTGCACTTGGGGTTCAGGCTCTTAATGGCAAAAGCAACACCGGAAATCAATCCGCCGCCGCCTACCGGCACGATCACCGCGTCTACATCTTCCAGCTGGTTGAGGATTTCCAGGCCGATGGTGCCCTGACCGGCAATGACGTTTTCATCATTAAAGGGGTGAATAAAGGTAGCGCCGCTCTTCTCCTGCATCTCGACTGCTTTATTGTAAGCGTCATCATATACGCCCTGTACCAGCGTGACCTGTGCGCCATAGCGCTTGGTAGCCTCCACCTTGGAGATGGGGGCGCCGTCAGGGATACAAATCATGGACTGGATGCCGTTTTTGGCAGCGGCCAGCGCCACGCCCTGTGCATGGTTTCCTGCGGAACAGGCGATAACACCGCGGGATTTTTCCTCTTCGGTAAGCTGGGAAATTTTATAATACGCGCCGCGCACCTTAAAGGAGCCGGTAACCTGCAGGTTCTCTGTTTTCAGGAACACCTGGCAGTCCGGGTTGATATTGGGGGCAGCGATCATATCAGTGGTGCGGATAACATCTTTCAGCACATAGGCGGCATGATAAACTTTATCGAGGGTAAGCATAGCGGCATTTCCTTTCTTTCTCTATTCTGTCGAAGTTTCAAACCTGCACAGCCATGGTGCCGGTACGCAGGATTTTCTGGATTCCATAGGGATGATAGAGCTCCACAAAAGAGTCAAGCGTTCTGGGGTCGCCGGTCAGTTCTACCAGCATAGAGGTATCGGTGGCAGAAAGCACACCGGCATGGAATGTATTGGCAATGGCTACCAATGCTTCGCTGGTTTCCTGTGTACGGGTGACTTTCAGCAGGATATGTTCACGCACAACCGAGCTTTCACGGTCGAGCACAGTTACCTGCACGATATCCACCAGCTTTTCCAGCTGGCGTTTAACCTGCTTGATAATGCGTTCGTCACCGCTTACCACGATGAGGATTTCAGAACGGCTGGCATCGGCAGTCTGTGCGGCAACGATGCTCTTGATATTATAACAGCGGCGGCTGAACAATCCGGAAATTCGCAGCAGCACGCCGGTATGGTTCTCGGCTAAAACCGAGAGGATATAGTCCTTTTCGGAATGATTGGTTTCCATGATACTCTTCCTTTCAGAGGGTTGACAGTTTGCTTTATTCGTTCCAGCCATCACAGACAGCCTGCATCTGTTCTTCATTCAGGGGAAGGATGGGGGAATTATCCCCGCCGTCATAGGTGTCGTCATTTTCGATGATGAGTACCGAACCGGCTTCATTCAGCACATGGTTATGCCAGCAGCCTTTTTTGATGTTATATACCTTGCCGGGAACCATAGGATGAGCTGTTACTGCGCCGGGGGTATCGCCGCAGCCGCCGGTATACAGGGTGCAATGGCCGCTCAGCAGCACGAAGACTTCATCGGTAAAATTGTGTTTCTGCATGGTATGGATATTTTCGGGACGCACATCATCGCAATAGTTCAGCACGGCAACGCGCCACGCTTCATAGGCTACGAGGGGGGTATATCCGCTGCGATTCATTTCGGTAATCTCAATTTCGTTTTTACACATGATACGCTCTCCTTTGCTGCTTTTTTTATAGTGATGGGTATTGTTTATTGTGTCTGATTTTGAGGTTTCTGCTTCGTGTTTCCGGGAGTTCTCGCCCCGAATTCTCGCCTGTCGGCTCGGTCAGCGCCTTATTGTGTGCCACTGGCACACGGCGCCCCTTTGGAATCCGTGTACTCGCTCCGCGCGGATTTTTGAGCTTTCTGCTTCGCCTGCTCGCGCTGCCTTTGGCAGCTCTTGCGCTTCGTGGATACAGGCAACTGTTTACTTGCTCGCTTACGCTTCGCGTTTCCGGGGCTCCCCGCCCCGGCCCCCGGCCAAAGGGACTAAGCCCCTTTGGAATCCGTGCATTCGCTCCACGCGGATTTTACATTTCCAGAATGGGCTCTTCTGCCGAAGCACCGGCCGGCACCATGGGCAGCACATTGCAATCCGGGTCAATATGGCAATTGATGAGCACAGGGCCTTCGGTTGCCAGCGCTTCTTTCAGTACCGGCTCCACTTCTTCCGGGCTGCTGATGGTCAGAGCCTTTACGCCAAAAGCTTCTGCCAGCAGTTCATAGTTGGTCTTTTTCTCCAGCGTTGTCTGGGAGAAACGTCCACCGTAAAACAACTTCTGCCACTGACGAACCATTCCCAACACCTGATTATTGAAAATCAGCTCGATCACCGGGATGCCGTACTTGGAAAGAGTGGAAAGCTCATTGCAGTTCATATGGAAGCTGCCGTCTCCGGCGATGTTGACCACCTGCTTTTCCGGCAGTCCCACCTGTGCGCCCAAGGCAGCGCCAAGGCCAAAGCCCATGGTTCCCAATCCGCCGGAAGAAATAAACTGCCGGGGATTGCGGAAGCGGTAGAACTGGGCAGCCCACATCTGGTGCTGGCCCACCTCTGTAGCCAGAATTGCTTCGCCGTTTGTGAGGCGATCTAACGTTTCCAGCACCTGCTGGGGGGTGACGGTGCCTTCCTGTCCGGGAAGCTGTACGAGCGGGTACTCTTCCTGCCAGCGGGCAATATCTGCCATCCAGTTTTTATGCTCCTTCTGGGAAAGGCGCTTCAAAAGCTCCTGCACAATGGCTTTTGCATCGCCCTTCAGTTTGACATCTACTTCGATATTTTTGTTGAACTCTGCGGGGTCAATATCGATTTGAATGATGGGGCAATGACGGGCAAACAAATCAGCGTTGCAGGTCACGCGGTCGGAAAAACGGGTACCCACTGCCACGAACAGGTCGCAGTTCTGCAAAGCCAGCGCGGCGGTTTTGGTACCGTGCATCCCCAACATACCCATATAACGGGGGTTGGTCTGGTCAAATCCGCCCTGACACATCAGGGAAGAAGCCACCGGCGCATCCAGCTTTTCTGCCAGCTGTGCTACTTCTTCGCTTGCACCGGAAGAAAGCACGCCGCCGCCGGTATACAGGAAGGGGCGTTCTGCCTTTTCCAGCAGCTCCAATGCTTTTTCAAAGCGGAATTCCTGCGGCAGAGGGAACGTTTTGGGAGCTTCGGGCGTTTTCGGGGTATATTCGCACAGCTGGGCGCTGATATCCTTGGGGATATCCACCAGCACCGGGCCTTTTCGGCCTTCATTTGCCAGCCGGAATGCTTCGCGGATGGTATCGGCCAGCTGATTGACATCTTTTACGATATAATTGTGCTTGGTGATGGGCATCGTCACGCCGGTGATGTCCACCTCCTGAAAGCTGTCCAAGCCCAGCAGGTCGCGGTTCACATTGCCGGTAATGGCCACTACCGGCACAGAATCCATATAAGCGGTCGCAATTCCGGTAACGAGATTGGTAGCGCCGGGGCCGGAAGTTGCAATACACACGCCCACCCGTCCGGTCGCCCGGGCATAGCCATCGGCTGCATGGGCTGCGCCCTGTTCATGGGCGGTTTCGATATGTCGGATTTTGTCGCTGTATTTGTATAGCGCATCATAAATATTCAGCACAGCGCCGCCAGGATATCCAAAGACGGTATCCACGCCCTGCTCCATCAGGCATTCCATGATGATATCTGAACCGTTAAGCTGCATCGTCAAAACTCCTTTATATCATTTGATTTTTTACAAAATTAGAAAAACTGTCCGTGTGGGGATGTTTAACGACGGGCAAAACACTGCAAACCCGTACAGGTAAACAAAAAAGCCTCCGTCCCCAGTCATTGCTGACCAGAGACGAAGGCTGTAAATCCAGTTCCTCCGCGGTACCACTCTGTTTGCCGCATATACGGCCTCTTACCGGCATCGATCAATGCCTGCCCCGATAACGGCGGGCCAGCCGGGGCAGCTTACTTGTTTCAGCCGCCTGCTCCGGGGTGATTTCCTGTCGGTTCCGTACCGCCTCACACCACCCGGCGGCTCTCTGAAACGGGGTTCCTACATTCCTTCCCCTTCTACACATTTATAATATATGTATAATCATACGCTTCCTGTTTTGCTTTGTCAAGAAAAAATTTACGGCTTTTCCTGCCATGCCTTCCACAACACAGGCGTAATGGCCGGATATGTCAGATTTTGGGGCAGCTGCTCCCATGTTTTTACTTCTGCCATTTCACTTTCAGGAAGCGGACCCAGCTCTTCAATCTCTGCTGCAAATACAACACCATTTGCCTCTCCATGGACATCCTCTGCCCGGCAGTCAAACAAAGGCTCGATCTGATACCGCACTGCTCCGGACTCCTCAAACAGCTCCCGCCTGGCTGCCTGCAAGGGGGTCTCACCGGGTTCGATATGGCCTCCCTGCGTCTCCCAGGTGGTGCGCTCTTTGTGACGGCTGAGCAGGTATTTCCCCTGATACCGCGAAAGTATCACTACATATTTATAGGGCCACAGGGTATCCGGCGGATATACATCACAATAATACGACATGGAAAATCCCCCTCTTCAATCGAACTATTGTTCTGATTATATACCCCTTTCTGCGAAATGTCAAGGAAGGAACTTTTAAAGGGGAAACCCCAGACATGGGTTTCCCCTCAAAAACAGCCCACCGGGCTGTTTTCTCACCCCTTCCTGCGTTCGGGAAGGCAAAAAGGATTTCGAACGAAGCGGAAGCGTAGACCGGCGTCCAACGTTTGCCACTGGCAAACAACACCCCTCTGAGCTCCTACGATTTCTTGAAAAAATCGAGTAAAAGTTTTGCGTCGCTGGGCGGCTTTTACGATTTTGCAGCGACTCCCACGCGAACTGTTTTGTGCAACTTCTTCATCCAGTTGGGTGTATCGACAGCTGGAGTTTTCACTTTTTGGCGCGGTGCAGTTTTTTTCTGGGAGCCGCCGGTACTTCTGCCTCATAAAATGCCGGGTTTTCTTCCCCGCTCTTCCATCCCATACGCTTTGCCAGCAGGCTGCCGCCCCAGCACAATACAAAACTCATCGCCATGGCAAGGCAGGCATACACCGGGCCGTTGGGGGTGGTAAAGCCAGACCCTGCCGCTGGAACAAAAGCAATCAGGAAACCGCCAGCCATGCCCGCCCAAGCTCCGGCACGGTTGATACCCTTCCAATACAGAGAAAGCAGATACGGCGCCAAGAAGGAACCAGAAATAATACCCCAGGAATAGCTCATCATTTCCAGAATGGGGGTGGGGTAGTTGGCAATCAGATAAGACATCACGACAAAAACCAGGCACAATCCTTTTGTAAGCGCTGCCAGATTCCGGTCTTTCATTTTGGGGGCAAGCGTTGCCTTGACCACATCCATCGAGACTGTGGAACAGGCCGTAAGGGTAATGCTGGCCAGTGTGGAAACAGACGCGGAGATGAGCAATACCAGCACCACACCAATCAGGATGTTGGGCAACCCGGCTTCTTCCAGCATCAGCGGGACAATATAATCTTTTCCCCCTTCCGGCATAGTATTGCCGAAAAACAGATGGGAAAAAGAACCGATAAAATAACCGCCTCCGGAAATAAGCAGAGCAAAGAAAGTGGAAATGATGGTGCCGCGGCGCACCTCGCGGTCATCCCGGATTCCATAATACTTATGAATCATCTGCGGCAGGCCCCAGGTACCGAAACTGGTCATCAAAATCGTCGCCACCAGTGAAATCGCCGCCGATGTGCTCAGGGGCGCCATTTCATTCTGCTTCATATAATCCATCATCCGACTGACGCCTTCTGTCAGCCCGCCTACTTTTGGGCCGATGACCACCAGCACCAGCAGTGCCGAAACACCGAACATCATAACAAACCCCTGCACGAAATCGGCTTTCAGAGTCGCCATATAGCCGCCCAGCACCAGGACCACTGCCGAAGCCAGCGCGATCATAATCATGCACACCTGCTCATCAATCCCCAGCAGCACCGAGCATACGCTGGTCAGTCCTTTATATACGGAAGCCGAATACGGAATCAAAAATACAAAGATAATCACACAGGCAAACATCCGCATTTTTTTCGAGCCGAAGCGCTTTTCAAACAGCTGCGGCATCGAGCTGATTTTCAGACGGCAGGTGACTTCCCGAGTGCGTTTGGCCAGCACCAGCCAGGCCAGAAGCGAGCCGATCAGTGCATTACCAATACCCACCAAAACGCTCCACAGGCCAAAGCTCCAGCCGGAACCGCCGGAATACCCGATAAACATAACGGCTGAAAAATATGCCGTACCATACGAAAGCGCCGACAGCCACGCGCCTGCATTGCGTCCGCCAACCGTAAAATCCTCCATTCCGGCACTTTTTCGGGAATTCAGAATTCCCACGGCCAGCATAAACACGCCGTATACGGCAATTACCAGCCAAATTGTTGTCATTTTATCCATCTTTTCCGCTCCTTACTTTATCAATTTAAATCATGTTTGGTTTAAATTGATAAAACAATACCATATTCAGACAAAAAATGCAATAGAAAGATGAAAAAAATGCAGTGTTTTCCAAAAAAACAGGCTGGTTTTATAAACAAAAACAAACAGTCAAAAACAAATACATAAATTTGCCAAAAAATACATTTTATTCCATTTTAAATACAGCATATTTCATAAATGGTTTTGTTACAATTTATATTTTTACAATATATAAACAAATTTGCGTAAAACCCAACGAAAACGAGCTTTTTACCATAATTATACATTGAATATTTAAAAAAATACGATATAATAAAACACGTGGAAATCATCCAGAGCACAAAACCAAAGCAAATCCAAATTTCAAGCATGCTGACGCACAAAAAAACATCGCAAAAGGATGATTTCAAACTGTAAGAAAAATACCAACAGGAAAAAACAAGGAGAGTGTACCAAACAAATGATGAAGTTTCACAAGAGAATCGCCGCAGTCTTTATGGCCGCAGCTATGGCAGCGGCTGCCAGCCTTTCTGCCATGGCCGTGACACCTGGCTACTCCGATTACGGTACCAGCGACAAGAAGCCGGTTATCGCAGGACAGGAAGTCGGGAATTTGACCGCCCCGGACTCCGGTGTAACCGTCAACATTCCTGCTGATGTACTCCCCGAGGGTGTAAGCGAGGTAAGCATGGGCGTTGTTGCCAAAGACAGCTCTGCATTTGAGAACGCTATCAACCAGGCTGCCGAGTTGGGCTATGAGGATGTCACCGTGCTCGATATTGTGCTGTTCGACCAGGACGGCAACAAGATTACCCAGCTCAACGGTATGGTCGAGGTGACCGTACCTGCTTCCGGCAATCAGAATGCCGTGCTGTATATCGATGATAACCAGGACGTTTCTGATATGAAGGCTTCTTTGAACAACCGTTACCTGACCTTCAAGACCAACCACTTTTCTCACTATGCCGCAGCTACTCTGACTGAAAAGGCAGCAGGCGGCAACGCTGAGAACCCCGCTACCGGCGATTCTTCCGCTGCAACTGTGGTTGTTTTCAGCGTGATGTCTGTAGCAGCTGCCGGAATTATTTTTGCCAGCATCAAGGCCAGAAAGGCCAGTCAGAAATAATCAGCGTTTCGATTCATAAATAAAACCTGATCTGCACCTGCTCCCCACATATCAGCCTTTGGATATGTGGGGAGTTTTTATCGAAAAATCGAGTTTCTCCTCTTTTTCTCTCTTTTACTACAATAGATAAAAAATGTAAATTACAGGTAAAATTCAGATAAAACCACTAATTTATTTCACAATACATATATTTATCCTGTTTTTACTCCTTTTACTTTTTATCATCCTTATATACATCTCTCCCGCAGACTTGCAGAACCCCCGGTTTTCTGCTATAATCAGAAAAAACACAGGAAACATCCAGTATTCTCTGCCTTTTCTATGCAGAGAATAGTGTAAATCCGTGTTTTTCTTCTAAAAAATCACGTGAGTTTTTCTGTAAAAGATTTTCAAAAAATATGTCAAAAAACATGTAGTGAAATGAGGTTATCACAATGAACATTGCTCTGATTATCGCCGGTGGAAGCGGTCAGCGTATGCATTCTGAAATCCCAAAACAGTTTATTAACATCAATGACAAGCCTGTTATTGTTTATACCATGGAAGCTTTCCAGAAACATCCTGACATCGATGCAATCTGCGTTGTCTGCATCGAAGGCTGGCACGATATTCTGAAGGCTTATGCCCGTCAGTACAACATTTCCAAGCTCCAGTGGGTCATCGCCGGCGGCGAAAATGGCCAGGGCTCTATCCGCAATGGTGTTTACAAGCTGGAAGAGACTTTTGCTCCCGACGATATCGTACTGGTGCACGACGCCATCCGTCCGATGGTTTCTCAGGACATCATCTCTGACTGCATCGTAAAAGCCCGCAAATATGGCTCCGCTATCTCCTGCGTCCCCTGCACCACTGCTGTGCTGGGTCTGGAAAATGCTGATGAAACCTCTTCCAAAAAGGTCATCGACCGCAGCCTGTTGGGCATGACACAGACCCCTCAGGGCTTCCCGCTGAAAAATCTGGGCGATGCACACCGCAAGGCTCTGGAGATCGGCATTACCAACTCTGTGGCAAGCTGCACCTTGATGGTAGAGCTGGGCGAAACCGTGCATTTCTCTCTCGGTTCCGAGACCAACGTAAAGCTGACTACCCCTGCTGACCTGAAAATTTTCAAGGCACTGCTGGCAATTGAAGAAAACCGTCTGTAAACCGCAGGAGGGAACGACATGTTTTTGAAACACGCGTTATATCGTGAGGATATTGAACAGGCTGCAAAAATCTCCTGGCTTCCCTGGGAAAACCTGCACGGAGAATCCGTGCTGGTGACCGGTGCAACCGGTTTGATCGGCACCTGTCTGATCGATATCCTGATGGAGCATAACCGCATCAGCGGAGAGACTCCCATTGAAGTATACGCACTGGGACGAAGTGAAGCCCGGCTGCTGGAAAGATTCTCCGAGTGGAAGGACTCCCCTGCTTTCCATACTGTGATTCAGGATATTCGCAGCCCTCTGCCGGACAACCTTTCTTTCTCTTATATGATCAACGGTGCAAGCAATGCGCACCCCGCAGCTTATGCACGCGACCCTGTCGGTACGATTCTGATCAATATTGAGGGGCTGAATTCCCTGCTGTCTCATGCGGCTGCACATGGCACAAAGAGAGTGCTGGAGGTTACCTCCATCGAGGTGTATGGCCAGAATCGCGGCGATGTGGATGCTTTTACAGAGGACTACTGCGGATTTATCGACTGCAACAAAGCACGTTCCGGCTATCCGGAAAGCAAGCGTGTCTGCGAGGCTCTGTGCCAGTCTTATCGCGCACAGCACGGGCTTTCGGTATGCATCGCCCGCCCCAGCCGTGTGTATGGGCCTACTATGCTGAAAGACGACAACAAAGCTACCGCACAGTTCATTCATAATGTGCTGCGCGGAGAAGATATTGTCCTGAAAAGCAGCGGAAAACAGCGGTATTCTTACACCTATATGCTCGACGTTGCCACCGCTTTCCTGACCATTCTGCTGTTGGGCGAGGATGGAGAAGCTTATAATATTGCAGACGACAATTCTATTGTTACGCTGGGCGGTTTGGCTGAACGTATGGCAGAGCAAAACGGCTGCAAGGTCGTCTATGATATTCCAAACGCTTCGGAAGCTGCCGGTTTTTCCAATCTTCTGAATGGCGTGATGGACGCTGAAAAACTGAAGGCACTGGGATGGGCCGCCATGGTGGACATGGATAACGGTATCCGCCGTACCATCAGCATTTTGAAAGAGCAGGAGAATTGAGAAATACTTCTGTTTCCGAATGGAGGAATTATCTTCTGATATGAGTGTTAATGAATTTATTCTCGATATTTTTGCTCAAACCGGTAAAAAAATCAGTTCTCTCAATCTTGAAAACACATTTACACAGTTTGGGCAGATTGTTTTGGTCTGCCCGGAACATCCTGCATGCCACATGCTGATTGGCGCTTTGCAGCAGTATCAGCTGAAGCATGAATGGATTACGCTGCATGTCATTCAGGACGCACAGTCTGAGGGCGGTAGTTTGAGCTTTCCGGAGTATGTGGATGCTGAAAGGCTGAAAGTGTGGAATTCTGTGGAAGAAATGCTGACTGTCTGGCCTGCTTCTGATCAGCACACGTTGGTTTATTATTTCACAAATTTCCGCTCGGAGTATTACACCGCTGAGCAGGCACAGAATCACCGCAAAGAGCACTTTGAAAACTGCCTGCATACGCTGGCTTGTCTGTCCAATACGACGTTTGTGTTTGTTCCTTTTATGCCGGTACTGGATACGCTTCCCTCTTGCTGCAATGCTGCCGCAGAACGGGAGATTGAAGTATTGTGGCGTGATCTGCCGCAGGATTCTCCACAGCAGATGATGCTGCAAATGGAAGAAATTTGCCGTCGGCTGGTGCGCGGCAGAGCTGGCAGCGGATTGATGCAGATGGGTGATGTGGATGTCAAGGTAAATCGTCTGGACGCCATTTTTGGCCCCGGAATTGATATTGCCGATGGTGCCCCATTCTATGATGCAGCACATGAAATTCTGGATCGGCATACCATTACCATTGGGTATAATGATCACCGGCGCTTTTATTCAGCACTGTATATTATGGATGCCATTTCTTCTCTTTTACTCTTTGGTATTGAGGGGCGAAGCGGAAATATCTATCATGTCAGCTCTTTCTCCTATTCATTGATGTCCATGAAGAATGACTTTCACAGTGCCGCTTCCAGCCTGGACGTACAGCTGGTAACAGAATCAAAAGGAAAGCCTGCAAAAGAGTATCATGTTCTGAATGCTAAAAAGTCACTTTTGATTCATCCCGCCAAGAAAAAGCCGTTGCTTCATACCGGGATGAAAAAGGCGATTACGCATACTTTTCTGTATTTTTATAATCGTCCCCCCTATCTCCCGCAGGACCCTCTTAACGTATATTATGGCCGTATTGACCGTATCCGCGAAATGGAGCTGCAGGAGCTGGACGAAATTGACCGCATCTGTAAAGAAAACAATATTCGCTATATTCTGGCAGGCGGCAGTATGCTGGGTGCGATTCGTCACGGCGGTTTTATTCCGTGGGACGATGACGTCGATATCGCTATGCTGCCCGATGATTATGAGCGCTTCTTGAAGATATGCCCTGGCCTGCTGTCTGAAAACTACACCTATCAGAATTTCAGCACAGACCTTGAAAGCCACTATATTCATGATAAAATCCGTATTGAGGATACGTATTTTTCGACCCGTTACTCGAACCAATACCGCATGGCAAACGGTGTTTATGTAGACGTATTTGTGTATTATAAAACCAGCGATAATCCCTTCCTGCAAAAAATCCATCTGAATTTGATTCGTATTTGGCGCCGGGTACTGGGAATTCGCTGGGCAGACCACCCCCGCCGCGGTTATCACTATACTCTTTCGAAAATTCTTCTGCCGATTATGCGCGCAATCCCCTTCCGGTGGTATCATCTGTTTTACAAAAAGCTGTTGGGAATGTTCGAAAAGCGCAATACGCATTATCGGATTGACAGCGGTTTTAACCTGATGAAGTGCGGTGCTTTTCCGGCCGAATGGTTTGATGAAACCGTCGACGTTGACTTTTGCGGACACAAGTACCCGGTTCCGAAAGATTATGACAAATATCTTCGCCACTGGTTTGGAGATCATTACATGGAGCTTCTTCCGATCTCCAGCCGTACTTCGGTGCACGATGTGGTTCGTATTGACTTGGGACGCCGCCTGCTCTCTGAAACGGAGGACGGCGAGTTCCATCATGCTGATCTTCGCGGTGAGCTGTATGAAGAACCGCTGGAACCGTAATGGAGGCTGTTTATGACGCAAACAATTGCAAAACCTCAAACAGCCCGCGATTCCTGGTACGATAATGCCAAAGCGATTCTGATTTTATCGGTGGTAATCGGGCATCTGGCGACCGGCGATATCTCTCCTGAACGGGACTGGGTAAACAGCTTCGGAAAGTTTATCTATTTCTTCCACATGCCGGTATTCATGATGATTTCCGGGCGATTTTCGCGCGGAAGGGTTGACCGGAAAGAATATGGGAAAGCGGTTGTCCATCTGTTGATCCCCTATCTGATTTTACAGACGGGCATGATTCTTCTGTACTCTGCCATGGATATCAAAACATCGGGCTTTTCTTACCTTTCTCCGTTGTTTGGATTATGGTATCTGTTCGTATTGTTTTTGTATTCGGTGATTTCCCCGCAGCTGTGCCGGTTTCGGTTTTTGTTCCCGGTTTCCATTCTGGCTGCAATTGCCGCGGCGTTCTTGCCTTCCCCGTTATTCGGCGGATTTCAAAGAGCTGTGATGTTTTACCCGTTCTTTCTTTTCGGGTATTATACTTCTTCCTGCTCGTTCGCATTTTGCAAAAAAGTCTGGTTCCGCTGCATCAGCGTCCTCTTTTTTGCAGCACTGCTGCTGTTTATGATGTTCTTCGGCACTTCCCTGCGGATGGATTTATTTACGCTGAAAACCGTCATTGCTGATATTGACGGCAGCAACCATTGGCTGATCGCCCTGGAATATCTGCTGCATTATGCGGGAAGCTTTGTCTGTTTCTTTGCAATCATGGGGATTTCTCCAACCCGCAAAACCTTTTTCTCGTATGTCGGCGTTTATTCTGTCTATGTATATGCGCTGCACCTGTTTTTCATCGTCTGGCTGCGCTATGTGACGCCGGCGATTCCCTTACCCGGAAAAGGATGGGTACTGCTTTATCTGGCAGCCGGTATCCCGCTGACGCTTTTGTTGGCCAGCAAGCCGGTACGGCGTATTTTCCGGCCGTTTATTGAACCAAAGGTAAATTTTCAGCGATTGCTGGAAACACTGCCACTTAAACAGAAATAAAAATAAAGGCTCTTTTCCTCGCTTGGGAAAGAGCCTTTCAGTCTGTAGAAAAAGTTCTTCGCCGCTGGCAAATTGCACAAGGAAGGAATTTTTAAAGGGGAAACCCCAGACGTGGGTTTCCCC
>CAMLSX010000002.1 GCA_946484175.1 uncultured Clostridia bacterium | reverse complement strand
GGACAACCAATAAATGGCTATCTCATGCGGTTGTTTTGGAGCTGGAGATCGGACTCGAACCGACGACCTGCTGATTACGAATCAGCTGCTCTACCAACTGAGCCACTCCAGCAAATTGGCTTTCGGAAAAACCGAAAGTCAACAAGAAATATTATAAGGAAAAAAGCCGAATTTGTCAACCGCTTTTTTCGGCTTCCCTGTAAAAAGCTTACTTTTTCTTTTTGGCATTTTTGGGGTCAATGGTTCCCCCAGAGAGTGCATAACGACAGAAGCTTTGCATGCAGCAATTTTCACATTTGGGCTTTCTGGAATCACACACAGCCCGTCCGTGCAATACCAGCCGATGGCAAAAATCGTTGGACTCTTCGGGGGGAAGCACTGCCCGCAGGTCGTTTTCTACCTTGAGCGGGTTGGTACTGTCCGTCAGTCCCAGGCGGCCGCTGATACGGATGCAGTGTGTGTCGGTAACAACCGCCGGCTTATGATAAATATCGCCTACCACCAGATTAGCAGTTTTGCGGCCAATACCCGGCAGCCGCGTCAGTTCTTCCACAGTATCGGGTACAACACCACCAAACTCATCGCGAAGCATACAGCACATGGCATAGATATCGCGCGCTTTGGTCTTAAACAGCCCGCAGGAGCGGATATACCCTTCAATTTCTTCCTGAGTACCTTCACAAAAACTGTCCAGTGTGGGGAAGCGCTCAAACAGTGCCGGTGTCACCATGTTGACACGTGCGTCGGTACACTGTGCAGCCAGACGTGTGGCAATCAGCAGCTGCAAGGGATCCTGATAGGTGAGTGAGCACACTGCACCTGGATATTCTTTTTTCAGCGCCTCTACAGCCAGAAGCGCGGTTTCCTGTCTGGTCATAGTCGTCTCCTTTTGAAAGTTGAGATGTAGGGAAATCCGGCTGGTTGACCATGCCAGAAAATCATGATACAGTAACCATATTACAGGATGCTGAAAGGATGATTTTCCCATGTCTGCTTTTGTGCTGAAACTGCTCGCGTTGTTTTGCATGGCGATTGACCATACCGGTGCCGTGCTGTTCCCACAGCAGGAAGTATTGCGTTGGATTGGCCGGCTGGCATTTCCCATTTATTGTTTTTTGCTGTCAGAAGGCTTTTTCTTTACTTCCAGCCGAAAGCGATACCTGCTCCGATTGCTGTTATTCGGCATCATCTCGGAGCCCTGCTTCGATTTTGCCTTTTCCGGGCTTTGGTGGCGTCCGGAGCATCAGAATGTTTTCTGGACACTCGCGCTGGGGTTAGCAGCGATCTGGGCAATTGAAAAATTCCGGGAAAACCCGTTCCCCGGAATTCTTCTAGCTTTTTGCTGCGCCCTTCTGGCCGAAGTACTGCACACGGATTATGGTGCGTTCGGCGTTTTTCTGGTGCTTATTTTTGCAGTGTTCCGCAGCCATCGTTTAACAGCACTGGGTGTGTTTGCGCTGACGGATATCGGATATGCTCTCAACGGAAGCACTGTACAGCTTGGGGCTGTATTGGCAGCTGTTCCAATCTGGCTTTATAGCGGAAAACGTGGCGCGCGCTTGCCCAAACTGCTTTTTTACGGGTTTTATCCGGCACATCTGCTGCTGCTTGGATGGCTGCGGCTGCTTCTTCGATAAATTTACAGTGTGCCGAAAATACGGTCGCCGGCATCGCCCAGGCCAGGCAAAATATACCCTTTTTCGTTCAGGCATTCATCTACAGCCGCACAGTACACCTGTACATCCGGGTGTGCTTCGGTCAGCGCTTTTACGCCTTCCGGCGCTGCAATAATGCACATAAACTTGATGCTCTTGGGATTGCTGCGCTTGATGATGGTAATTGCATCGACAGCAGAACCACCGGTTGCCAACATGGGATCCAGTACAATGACGTCGCGTTCCGGCAGATCAGACGGCAGCTTGCTGTAATATTCTACCGGCTGCAGCGTCTCGTGGTCGCGGTACAGACCGATATGTCCCACTTTAGCAGCGGGAACCAGCTTCAAAACGCCGTCCACCATTCCCAGGCCAGCACGCAGAATCGGTACAAAAGCCAGCTTGCGGCCAGCGATCATCTTGGTAGTAGCAGTGGTCATAGGCGTTTCGGTCTGCACTTCTTCCAGCGGCAGATCGCGGGTTGCTTCGTAGCAGATCAGGTTGGCAATTTCACTCACCAGTGCACGAAATTCCATAGAACCGGTGTTTTTATCCCGCAGAAATGTCAGCTTGTGCTGAATCAGCGGGTGATCCATGATAAATACTTTACCGTTCATTACATTTCCTCCCGTGAATTCAAAAAGAGCAATTACAGCTCGCCGTTCTCGATTTGTGTGATGTGACCAATACGCTTGGCATGACGTCCGCCATCAAAGGGGGTTTCCAAAAAGATTTTAGCCAGGCGAACAGCGGTTTCTTCGTCAATTACGCGTCCGCCCATGCACAAAATATTGGCATCGTTATGGCGGCGGGTCATTTCTGCACAGAAGTCATTGGTCACAACAGCTGCGCGGATGCCCTTTACTTTATTGGCGGCCATAGAAATACCGATGCCAGTGCCGCAGCACAAAATGCCGCATTCCGCTTTTCCATCAGCGACAAAATGGCCTACTTTCGCAGCGATGGGGCCGTAATCTACGGATTCTTCGCTGAATGTACCAAAATCTTCATAAGCAATGTTCTGCTCGTCCAGATATTTTTTGATTGCTTCTTTCAGGCAGTATCCGCCATGATCTGCACCTAATGCCACCATAAAACAATTCTCCTTTTCTTTGGTCATATCTCCGTTATGATAGTTGATTTTCCTGTTGTGCCAGCCTTTTTTTCAGCTCGCGCTGAGCCTGCGGTAAACGCAGGTAAATCGGCGCCAGCCGATCAGGGGAAACCACCCTGTGGCCCGCAAGAAATGATTGTCTTGCCGCTTCTGCTACGCCGGAAGCCCGCTGCATGCGAAGATGCTCTGGCGCCATCTGGCAGGAAATATCGGCAAAATAAGCCGATTCAAAGCATAATTTGGCGCCATCTCCTACCAGTACCAGCGGGATCTCCGGTCCTTGTATCCATGTAGGAAGTTCTGCCGCAAGTTCTTCTATCGACAGCGCGCGATCCTCGGTCAGCCGCTGCACCCTGTCCTCTCCTGTGAGGAACAGTGCATTATAAACCTGTCCGCAGCGGGCGTCCATTACAGCGCACACCAGTGCCTGTTGCCCACGCAGATTCATCGCCATAGCTTCCAGGGTAGAAACCCCGCAGCAGGACTTTTCATTTGGGAACGCTAACCCTTTGATGCAGGCTACACCAATGCGCACACCGGTAAAAGAACCGGGGCCAGCAGAAACCGCCAGTAAGTCCATATCATTTACCGACAGCCCTGCACAGTCCAACGCAGCTTTTGCCATGGGCAGCAGTGTCTGACTGTGGGTCTGTTTGGTATTCATATAAAATTCGCTGAGAATTTTTCCATCCTCCTGTACACAGGCAGAAGCTGCTACAGCAGAGGATTCCAATGCCAATATCCGCAAACTGTTCCTTCCTTTCCTGTGGGTGCAGGCAGGAGAACCTTACGCAAGATTCTCCTGCAGCCCGGAAATTGAAATAATGCGCTCGTTTTCCCTGTCGCCCGGAGAGATTTCGATACGGATTGTCCCTTCAGGCAGCGCCCCTTCGATGTTTTCGCTCCATTCAATTGCCAGCACCGCGCCCATTTCCAAATAGTCAAAGAAGCCCGTGGAATACAAGTCGTCCCAGCCGGAAACCCGGAACATATCAAAATGATACAGGGGGAGATTCCCGCGGTATTCATGAACCAGTGCAAAGGTAGGGCTGCTGACGCCGTCGGGGATGCCCAACCCACGAGCCAATCCACGGGTAAAGGCGGTTTTTCCCATTCCCATGCCACCATAAAAAGCCAGCACTTCACCACCATGGAGAACCGCAGCCAGCTTTTCACCCAGCGCTTCGGTTTCCTCGGGGGAATGGGTGCGATATTCCCTTGTATCTGTTTCCTTCATCATGGTCATCCTTTATCAGAACAGGCCGGAAATTACGCCGTTGCCGTCCACATCGATTTTTTGTGCAGCCGGAGCCTTGGGCAGTCCGGGCATGGTCATGATGTCGCCTGCATAGGCAACCACAAAGCCAGCGCCGTTGGAGAGCTTCAAGTCACGAATGGTGATGGTAAAGCCGGTAGGCCGTCCCAGCAAAGCTGCGTTGTCAGAGAGGGAATACTGGGTCTTTGCAATACATACCGGCATTTTGTCGCCGCCCAGCTCGTGAATCTCTTTCAGTGCTTTTTTAGCTGCATTCGTATAGGTTACGCCGTCTGCACCGTAGATTTTGGTTGCGATGGCGTTAATTTTTTCTTCTACTGTCAGGTCGTCGCCATAAATGGGAGCAAAATCCTTGCTGGTGTCCTCTTTGTCGATGATTTCTGTGATGATCTTTGCCAGCTCAATGCCGCCTTCGCCGCCCTTGGCAAATACCTCAGACAAGGCATAGGGAACATTCATCTCACGGCAGCACTTGTCTACTACAGCCAGCTCTGCGTCGGTATCAGAGGGGAAGCGGTTAATAGCTACGATAACCGGCACACCGTACTTGTGCATGTTTTCGACATGAGCTTTCAGGTTTACGATGCCTTTCTCAACTGCCTCCACGTTTTCGGTGGAAAGTTCAGTTTTCGGTACGCCGCCGTTGTACTTGAATGCACGCACAGTCGCCACCACTACCACACAGGAGGGAGCCAGACCAGCCATACGGCACTTGATATCCATGAATTTTTCTGCGCCCAAATCAGAGCCAAAGCCTGCTTCGGTGATGCAGTAGTCACCCAGTTTCAGTGCCAGACGGGTTGCCCGCACGGAGTTGCAGCCGTGGGCAATGTTGGCGAAGGGGCCGCCGTGCATGATAGCGGGAGTGCCTTCCAGAGTCTGCACCAGGTTGGGGTTGATGGCGTCCTTCAGCAGAGCAGCCATAGCGCCGTCCGCCTGCAAGTCGCGGGCAAATACGGGCTTTCCATCATAGGTATAAGCTACCAGAATATCGCCCAGACGCTTTTTCAGGTCTTCGCGGTCTTTTGCCAGACACAGAATTGCCATAACCTCGCTGGCTACCGTGATGATGAAACCATCTTCGCGGGGGATACCGTTGATTTTTCCACCAAGGCCTACCACGATATTGCGCAGTGCGCGGTCGTTCATGTCCATGCAGCGCTTGATGACAATGCGGCGCTGATCAATGCCCAGTGCATTGCCCTGATGCATGTGATTATCCAGCATAGCGCACAGCAGATTGTTAGCGCTGGTAATGGCGTGCATATCGCCAGTAAAGTGCAGGTTGATATCCTCCATGGGGAGCACTTGTGCGTAACCGCCGCCGGCAGCGCCGCCCTTAATGCCGAAGACCGGCCCCAAAGAGGGTTCGCGAAGGGCGATGATGGCATTTTTGCCGATTTTCTTCATAGCCTGTCCCAAACCCACAGAAGTGGTAGTTTTGCCCTCACCGGCAGGAGTGGGGTTGATAGCTGTTACCAGAATCAGTTTTCCATCAGGACGATCTTTCAGACGGTTGAAGAGGTCTTCGTTGACCTTGGCCTTATAACGGCCATAAGGCTCCAACTCTTCTTCGTGAATTCCCAGTTCTTCTGCAATTTTTGCAATCGGAATCAATTTTGCGTTCTGTGCGATTTCGATGTCGCTCAGCATGAGTTCTTCACCTCTCATAAAGATAACCGGGCGGTTCTTGCTTCCCCTTTTGAATTTCCGAACAAAGAGGCACTGCACCCGGCTTCAGACTTTAGTTTTTATTATAACACAATCTCACCTCGTGTAAAAGCGTTTCCGATAAATTCCGGCAAATGGCCCAAACTTCCTCATCTATCAAAAGTGGTGTGGTACATTTGTGCAAAGTTTAACGCAAGAGGAAAAAGAAAAAAGGAGCGGCACTCTCCAACATAGAATTTGTCGGAAAATGCCGCTTTTGGGCGATATTATTCTGTAATACCAGCAGCTTGCAGGTTAGCCTGATGCTCGCTGGCAGTCGAAGCATAATAGGGGTTGCCATCCTCATCGTGACAGAAATAATACATCCCGCTCGATTCAGGAGAGGGCTCCAGAACTGCTTTAATAGCGTCCAGACCGGGGCTGCAAATTGGCCCGGGCGGCAGACCCTGAATGGAATAGGTGTCGTAGGTGCTCTTGAAAGTATCACGCTCGTCTTCAGGTACCTGAGACAGGCTGCGGTACGGATAATAGGTTGTAGAATCGCATTCCAGACGGTAAATATCATGAGAAGCACCGTTTTCCAGACGATTCAGAAGAATACCAGCAACCATGCGCATATCCTTTTCGTCGGTAGCTTCTGCCTGTACAATCGATGCCAGTGTCAGCACCTGATCGATGGAATATTCACCCTCGTCCACCTTTTCACGCATTTCCTTAGAGAAACGGTTTTGACAGTTGTTAATCATCTTGCCCAAAGCAACTTTGGGGTCTTCACCCTTATAAAAATCGTACGTGTCGGGGAAGAGATAGCCTTCGAGCTTGTAATAACGCTCGTCCGCATTGGCGATGGTATTGATGAAATCATAATTGTCGAATTCATCCGAGTTGGCAGCTTCCAGCACTTCTTCCACAGTGCAGACCTCATTTTCTTCCAGCTTTTCCGCAATCTCCAGCAGTGAAAGTCCTTCAGGGAAAGTGATGGTCACAACATCCAACCGGTTATTGTTGTTTTGCAGGTAATTTATGATGGCCTCGTAGTCCATATTGCCAGCTAATTCATAACTTCCCTGGCTAAAATTCCCATCTACACCGGTTACCAGACAATACATGCGGAAGAAAAAGGAGTTTTTAATAACTCCGGTGCGCACCAGCTCGTCTGCCACCTGTGCCGGGGTGCTTTTGTCTTTAATCTCAACTGAAACCGAAGCGTTCGTGCTGCGGGAAATTGCCAGCATATCATCCACGCCTACCAGCAGGAATCTTGTCAGTGCGATTGAAAGCAAAATGACCATCGTAATCCAAACGCAGCGGAAAATCCAGCGATTTTTGCGTCCCTTGACTTTTTCGCGTTTTTTGGCATCCTTTTTTTCTTTTTGGCGCTGTTTGCGATCAACAGGCTTTTTGTTTTTCGGTTCCTCTTTTTTCTGGAAAGAATCGCTGTAGCTCTGAATCGAGTCTTCATCGCCAAACTGCAGCTCTTCTTCGGGAATATGCAGTTGAAACTCTCCGCTTTTATGAATGGGGGTAGTTTCTGCGGAAGAACCTTCCACAGATGTATTTCCCTGCTCTTCAGGGAAAGGATTGGTATGTTCTACCATACGTGTAACCTCCTGCTTTTTACTTTACGGCAGCGGGCGGCAGGCTCCCGTTACCTTTTGCGTTTATTTTGCCGGCCTGCCGGAGCAGGGGGCTTTTTTTGAATCCGGCGGATATATTTTTCGGTGGTCAATACATCCACCGGTTTATCAAAATAACCGTGCGGCAGATTCCACTGGATGCAGCTGCTGTAGCAGATGCCGACTTTAAAACCGCCAAAAGAAGAAAGGAAGCGGTCATAATATCCCTTTCCATATCCCAGGCGAAAGCCATGAGAATCAAAGCATAAACCGGGGACAATGCAGAACCCCTGGGAAAAATCCTCAATTTTCCGGCATTTGGCTACAATGGGTTCCAGCACACCAAAGCTGCCTTTTTCAAGATCTTCTTCCGAACGAATCTCAAAAAATTCCATATCATAGGTGCCAGGAACACATCGGGGAACCACAACCATTTTTCCGTCTTCCCATGCACGATGAATCAGCCCCATGGTATCTACCTCAATGGGTTTGCTGACATATGTGAAGAAGATGGCGGCTTTCTGATATTCACGCATCATCCAGATACGCTGCGCAATTTCGGAATCCTGCCGCTGTTTTTCAGCGGAGTCCATAGATTCGCGAATCGCACGATAACGCGCGCGCAGTTGAATCTTGATTTCCTTGATGTTTTTTACGGACATTGCATCGACATCCTCAACCGTGCAGCTGTGTCATCACCCCGCAGCATACGGACGATTTCCAATGCAAATTCGATGGCAGCACCGGCGCCTTTGGCGGTAATCAGATTTCCGTCGCGGCATACAAAACCGTCTGCCAGTTCAGCGCCTTCCAGCTCCTGTTCAAAACCGGGGAAGCAGACTGCCTTTTTGCCTTTCAGCAGGCCCATATGACCCAGAACGGAGGGGGCAGCACAGATAGCGGCAACCGGCAGCCCGTTATCGAAGCAATAACGCACGCTTGCAGTTACTACCGGAGAATTTTCCAGATTCAGCGTGCCGGGCATTCCGCCGGGAAGAATCACCATATCCATATTACCGGTCAATACTTCGTTCTGCTCCATGTCGGTTTCGACATGGATATGATGGGAACCGGTGATCGTTTTGGAACCTACGCCTACGGTTTTTACATCCAGTTCTGCGCGGCGAAGGACATCGAGCGTAGCCAGTGCTTCAATTTCTTCGAATCCATTGGCTAAAAACAAATAGATCATCCTGTATCATCCTTTCATCCAGTCAGAGCCTCTGTGGGAGGAAAGCCTTAATTGCTGTCCAAAAGATAGAAAACCATCTGCCGGACAGCGGGCTGCACTCTGCAAGAAATCCATATTTTTATTTATTATACCGGATTTCGGCCGGTTTGTATATGGTACAGGGAAGGGAAATCATGAAATTTTCATGAAATTACTCCATCGTTAGTCCGAGATAAGGTGTACCATCAACCGGAAAGTTTGTGATAACTGCAGGATGAAGCGGCCGCATCATGCCATGCGGTACAACTTTTCCCTGTCCCGGCAGCAGCGGACTGTTTACAGGCAAACGAACCGTCAGCTCCGATCCGGTACCACCTGTGGCAGCCTGCCGCAGCAGAGGGAGAAGAGCTTTTGGTGGTGCCATCAGCTCTTGTATCCCTGTTTCATCATACAGGCAATAACCGTTTCGAACAAAAGCAGTGCCGCGTTTCCAGCGCCATTGTGTCCAGAGGGCGAACTGTACCGACCGTGCATCCCACAAAATGGAACCATTCATATGGTGCAGGCAGTTATTTCGCAGCTGTGCGCAGTCGCGCCCGGTCAATATAATCCGTCCGGCTGCCGCAGGTTCCTGATGCAGCAGTTCTTCGCGGGAAAGTACGACTTCCCGCACTCCGAAAACCGTCCGATAACCGAATTTGTGATAAAAATCATACAGCGAAGCAGAAGCGGGGAGCAGCACAGAGGCACAATCTCCACGGCGCTGACCATGTTCTCCCGCCAGATGCAGCAGCTGCGCCATATAACCCCTTCCGCGAAAATCCGGAAGAGTTGCTGCTGCATAGATGTAATGGGCCTGCACGGTGCGGCCCGAAAGCAGCATCCGGCAGGGGAGCATATGCAGTGCCGAGACAATGCGTCCGTCTTCGCACACAGCAAGCGTGTTTTCAGGGCGCCAGGCATTGCGGAAGAACAGGGCGACTTCCCGTTTCCCATCTCCGAAAACCGTACTCCACAGTTCGGCCAGTTGTCTCTGCATCCCGTATTTGCTTATGAGACTTTCAACCTGTGCCATGATGACCTCCTGTCAATCTTCCCGCACAGCGTTGAATTTTTCCAGTACACAGGCGGGATAATAGGAATTCTTTGCTTTGCGCAGACCCTCAATCCCCATATCCTCTTCGCGGTTAATCCATTGGTAGCCGGTCAGTTCATGGGCGGCAAACTCCTGATTAATGAGCGTGTACAGCCCGTCATAGCCGTCCAGCGCTTTTTCAAAGTGGATATCAAAGGCAGTGGGATTGATCTCTTCTCCGGCGGTGAAAGCAACCGGTTTTCCCTCTACACGAATCAGGCCGCCGCGAAAGCCCAGTGCTTCATAATTCCGCAGGGTCTTGACAATAGCGCAGTTTTCATCCTTCAGCTCGCCGCCGCAGCCATGAGCATGACACCATTCCCGTGCGACAAATTCACAGTCAGAAAGGTTGTCCGGTGTAACGGTTTCATAGGTGTAGGAATATTGCTTGCGGAAACGCGCGATATGGTTGCGTTTGCTGTGATATTTTCGTCCGGCCAGCTGTGCCAGGTCAGAAGAAGCGTACAGATAATCGCTGTCATTCGGGGTAGAGGAATACTGGAAGAAACCCGGCAAAACCGATTCTATCTGTTCTTTTTCTTCGGCAGTCATTCCCCAAAGACGCAGTGGGATCCCGCGTTCTTCCGCATCATGGCGCAGAAGTTCCAATACTTCGCGCAGCTCTTCTGGGGAACGTGCGCCCACAGGAAAGCCATAGGTCAGCGTATTTTTTCCAAAACAGGTCAGCACCATATCACGCCAGCGGCAGATGCGGCTGTGATAAGAGCCGCTCCAGATAAATAGCGTGCCAAAGGCGTCCTCGCTGCCAAGACCGCCGGCAGCAGTTAAGATGGGCTGTGCCCAGTGTTTATCGTCGAGGGTTGGGGTGTGGAATTCCAGCATACAGCAGCCTCCGTAACAAGTGTCTCAATTTCCTGGTGGATGTCTTCAATGCTCCTCGGCTCTCCGTCCTGTGCGCAGGAAATCACCTTCCAGCCCAGCAGCGAAGCGGCAAACAGCGCGCTTTCACGGCAGTGCGCTAGATAGCCCGGATTGCGCTCGTGCAGGTCTTTTTTGGCTTCATCGCCGTGATAGCGCACAGAAAGCAGCTTTTGAGAAACCTCGGGCGGCATATCCAGAAACAGCACCAGGTCGGGTCGCGGCAAACGCAGCTTTTCATACTCGAAATCCTCTGCCCAGCGGATATACTCCTCCCACTGGCTGCGGGGAAGCTTCGTCAGCTGATACACGATATTCGAGGTCGTGTACCGGTCAGCCAGAAAAAGGACGCCGCGCTCGTAATCAGCGCGCCACTTTTTCTGAAAGGAAGCATACCGGTCTACTGCATAGAAGGAAGAAGCCGCATAGGCGTTTACCCCTTCCGGACTTTTGCTGAATTCGCCGTTCAAATACATTTTTACCAGCGCAGACGACGGAGATTCATAGTCGGGAAAGGAAATCTTGCGCACGTCTGTGCGCTTTCGCAGCGATTCAAACAACAACGCAGTCTGCGTGCCCTTCCCGCTGCCGTCCAGCCCTTCCAGAACAATCAGGCTCATACAGCGGCCTCCTCCACACCATAGCGGCGGCGAACTTCTTTCATTTTTCCGCAGGACATCTTTCCTTCAGGGCAGGGGCCGTTCAGACACGGCGGGCCTGCGTAGGCGAAGAGGTGAGGTGCCTGTTCTTTTACCAATGCGAGCATCTGCTCTGCCACATCGCGAATCTCCCATTGGGCGCGGTTGCAGCAGCGGTGAGAGAAGAAATTCAGCAGGGAACGCGCGTTAAAGGTTGCAATCATCTTGGTGGCGCATGCATTGGGCAGCACAAACCGCGCATCTTCAATGGCTTTTTTCTCTGCCAGCCGGTCAGCTGTTTTTTCGGGCTTTCCCTCTGCCAGGAACTGTGCCTTATGCACTGCTTTCAGCTTTTCGGTAAGGGATTCATAATGCGCCTGATCTTCGGCCATGGCGCGCAGGAATTCCTCTTTGGCTTCCGGGATATTTTCGATTTCGGGCGGTACAACAAATTCAAACGCGGCCTCTTTCACATAGCGCTGGCTCTGCACGCTGTAAGAAGCGATGCGGTGCCGGGTGATTTGTGCCAAAAGAGAGCGGGAGACTCCCTCGATTCCAAAGGTAAATGAGGCGTGTTCAATCGGACTTTCATGCCCGATTTCCGCGAGCATTTCCACAAACGATGCCGTTTTTTCTTCCGTCAAACCGTCCATCAGCGTCCCGATAGAGGCCGGGGAATAGCAAAGCTTCGCTGAGGAGGCTACAATTTTTTCAGGCGCAGGGGTGCAGGCCAAAAGGGTTACAGTTGCCATTTTTAGTTTCCTCCTTCTTTTCAGCTCATCCACATCCGCAGTTCCGATGTGCGGAGCCGCAGTATGCGGGAGGCAAATACATTAGACCATTATAGCAAATAGAAATACAAAAAGCTACCTGCACACACACCAAACTTACATTGAAAAAGGCGCCGCAGATGCAGCGCCTTAGATTGTTTTCATTTAGTAGATTACATAAATAAGCAGCCAAAAACGATCATTCTGCCTCGAAAATCGGGTGCCATAGATATTTCTTCATATCCGCTCGGCCATCCGGCAAAAATGCAATTCCTTCCGCTTCCAGCATTTCCCGCTGGCGTGCAGGCCCGCCGAAAACTTCTCCGGGGCACAGGGAGCCGTCCTTATACAGTACCCGATGACAGGGCAGATCAGAAGGCGCCGTGTGCATCAGCGCCCCCACAATCCTAGCTGCCCGGGGATGCCCCGCCAGAAAGGCAATCTGTCCATAACAGCTCACCTTTCCTCGGGGAATCTGGGCGGTGATTTCATATACCCTCTTGCGGAATTCATTGGTTACCATCAGAAGATCTCCCAGAACGCGGCAAAGAAGGGCGGCAGCTCGCTTCCACCGCCAAAGTCGTGGACTTCGCCGGTGATGAGGTCACGTGCACGGCCTGCCTGTGCGTCAAAGTGGGCATGATACGGCTCCGCAGAAGCATTGATGGCCACCAGAACCCTCTGGTCTTCAAATTTCCGCTCGAAAATCCACTGGTGGTTCTGCTGCATCACAGTCTTGTAGCTGCCGTATTGCAGCGCCTTGCTGGAAGAGAACGCTTTTGCACAAGCAGAAATCCACTCGGTCAGGTCGTTTTCCTGCGGATTTTCAAAGCAGGGGCGCAGTGCCGGGTCGCCATCCTGTTTTTTGCCCTCAGCGCCCCACTCACTGCCATAATAAATGCAGGGGATGCCGGGCATACCGAACAGCATACCATACAAAGGCTTCATATGCCGGGGCTCGGTCAGGATGCTTGCCAAACGGGTGACGTCGTGGTTGTCGGCAAAGTTAAACAGATGCTTGCCCTTATACAGCGTCCAGTTTTCCGGCCCGAACTGCCGGTTCAGCGAGAAGCCAATCTCGAACATATTCATGCAGTTAAAGCTGGAATACAGTCCTTTGTAACATTCATAGTTGGTGACGCTGTGCAGCATCTGATCGTTCATACGCTGGTTGTAATCGCCGTGCAGCATTTCGCCCAGCAGGAAAAAGTCGGGTTTCAGCCCATCGCAGAAGCTGCGCAGACGCCGCAGGAAGTCCAGCTCCAGGCTGTAAGCCACGTCCAGCCGTAAGCCGTCGATGCCGAATTCTTCCACCCAGCCGCGGATGCAGTTAAGCAGATGATCCACAACTGCCGGATTGCGAAGATTCAATTTGACCAACTCGAAATGGCCTTCCCAGCCTTCATACCACAGGCCGTCGTTATAGCCGTTGTTTCCGCCAAAGTTAATATGGAACCAGTCACGGTACGGGGAACCTTCCCGGTTGCGCAGCACATCCTGGAATGCCCAGAAACCACGGCCTACATGATTGAATACGCCGTCCAGCACTACCCGGATTCCGACCTCATGGAGCGCATCGCAAACCTCTTTAAAATCTGCATTGCTGCCCAAACGGCAATCGATTTTTGTGAAATCTCGAGTGTCATAGCCGTGGTTGTCGGATTCAAATACCGGTGAAAAATAGATTGCCCCGATGTGCAGCTTTTGCAGATGGGGAATCCACTCCTTTACCTTTTGAATACGGGGAACCTCCACACCGTCATTGGAAAGCGGCGCACCGCAGAAGCCCAGCGGATAAATCTGATAAAATACGGATTCATATGCCCACATATTGAAAAACTCCTTTGCTGTCCGGCAAAAATAAGCCGAATGCCAGTTATGAATTTAGAAAAGAAAACTGCCGGAACAACCCGGCAGTCCTTCCTCGCCTATTATACCACAACCCGGCGAAAAATCAACATGATGAACAAAACATTATTCCTTTAAACGAATTTGTTGGGCGAAATTTAGCAAATTATCCAAGTTATTGTCGATTTCCCCTTCCGATACCGCTTCCAGCAGCCGCTTTAAAATTCGTCCTATTTCCGGGCCAGGCTGTACGCCGGCAGCTATCAAATCTTTTCCTGAAATGGCCAGCTGTTTCATGGAAAAACAGGCACCTTCGGCCAGAATTTTTCGTGCCAGCTGTTCGGTTTCTTCCAGAAGCGGCAGCCGCTGGCTTGGGTATGGTTCGGCCAGTCCACAGGTATCGGCTTTTTGTACTTCCAACAGCTGAAAAAAGGCCTCCTCACCCAACTGACGCAGCCTGCGCCGCAGAAGCTTTTCATTGCCGATGATAGGCCCGTCATGGTACCGCACCAGACACATTACCCGCTCCCGCACCGCGTTGTCCAGCCGCAGATTCCGGCAGATTTCACCGGCCATTTTGCTGCTCACAGCAGCATGTCCGTAAAAATGCCCTACCCCGTTTTCGTCCATTGAAAAGCACCGGGGTTTGGCAACATCATGCAGGAGCACCGCCAATCGTACCGGCAGTTCCGGTTTTGCATGGTCAAGCGCTGCCAACGTATGCTCCCATACTGTGCCGAAGTGGTGCGGATTGTGCTGCTGCTGGGTCATACATGGCGACAGTTCCGCAATAATTTCTGCGACGATGGGTGCAAATTCCCCCAGTACGCGGGCGGCGTCCTGACCGGTCAGCAAACGCTTCAACTCCTGTGCCAGCCGTTCCCGAGCCACAAATTGCAGTCGATCCCGCAGGGCCAACATGGCCTGTGCGGTTTTGGGCTCGATTGTAAATCCCAGCACCGCCGAAAATCGCATAGCACGGGCAATACGAAGTGCATCTTCACTGAAACGGCGCTGCGGCTCACCAACACAGCGCAGCGTCTGCTTTTTGAGGTCTTCTTGCCCGCCGAAAAGATCTGTCAGACCGGTTCGGGGAGAATATGCCATGGCATTTACCGTAAAGTCTCGCCGCGCCAGATCGTCCTGTAAACTGCGGGTAAAAATTACCGTGTCGGGGTGGCGGCTGTCTCCATAGCTGCCGTCTTTGCGGAAAGTGGTGATTTCTACTGGCGTATCGCCGCAAAGTGCCGTCAAAGTGCCATGACGAATACCGGTTTCCAGTAACCGGAAATCGGAGAGCACCGTTTTCATTTCATTTGGAGTAGCAGCCGTTGCCAAATCCCAGTCGTGGGGTGTTTGTCCTAACAGGCTGTCACGCACACAGCCGCCCACAATCACGCTGGGATAACCGGCAGCTTCCAGCCGAAGCATAAGGGCAGAGATGTTTTCTGGAATGTGAAAAATGTCGGGCATTATCGAAAATCCTCCTTTGCAGGTAAAGTGGTATGAAGCAGAGAAAAACCGTCCATACTGAAAATACAAGGATGGCACAGGAAAGGACGGTTACAGAATGCAATATAATAAAGTGGAAATTTGCGGTGTGAATACCTCCCGGCTCAAGGTGCTGACAGAAAAGGAAAAGACAGAACTGCTGTTGAAAATGCGCGATGGTACACCGGAAGAATCCAAACGTGCAAGGGAAGAACTCATCAACGGCAATCTGCGGCTTGTGCTCAGTGTAATCCAGCGTTTTACCAACCGCGGGGAAAATCTTGACGACCTCTTCCAGGTGGGATGTATCGGATTGATGAAGGCGATCGACCATTTTGATGTAGAACAAGGTGTACGGTTTTCTACTTATGGAGTTCCCATGATTATCGGAGAAATCCGCCGCTATCTGCGGGATAACAATGCCATCCGAGTCAGCCGTTCCATGCGCGATACCGCTTACAAAGCCATGCAGGCAAAAGAAAAGCTCACCGCAGAAAGAGGCGCAGAACCCACAGTCGAGCAAATTGCCGAGGCTATTGGTGTGCGACGTGAAACAGTCGTATTGGCGTTGGAAGCCATCGTGGAGCCGGTATCGCTGTATGAGCCGGTGTTTTCAGACGGTGGTGATACAATCTATGTGATGGATCAGGTAGGGGATGGGAACGACGACCGGAACTGGCTGGATGAAATCGCCCTCAAGCAGGCGGTCAGTGATTTGAACCCACGGGAAAAGCACATTCTTTCCCTGCGCTTTTTTCAAGGGAAAACGCAGATGGAAGTCGCTTCTGAGATTGGAATCAGTCAGGCACAGGTTTCCCGGTTGGAGAAAGCAGCCTTGGAGAAAATCAAAAAGGATTTATGAGAATCAAAAAAGAATCCCCGGCAGTTTGTACCTGCCGGGGAACGTTATTTTACAGAAAAGCAATCGCGGTTTATTTGCAGAAGTCTTCCAGATACCGCTCCAGGCAGTTGTTGATAATAGCAATAGCTTCTTCGCGGTTGCGCACATCGTCGATGTCAGTTTCTTTGCCGGTCTCCAGCTGCTTATACACAGAGAAGAAGTGGCTCATTTCATCGAAGATATGAGCGGGCAGTTCCTGAATATCATGATATGTATTGTACATGGGGTCATTGAAGGGGATTGCGATGATCTTTTCATCTTTGGCACCGCCATCTTCCATAATAATGACGCCAATGGGATAACACCGCACCAAAGAGAGGGGCTCAATCATTTCAGAGCTGAGCACCAGAACGTCCAGCGGGTCACCGTCCTGTGCATAGGTGCGGGGGATAAAGCCATAGTTTGCAGGATAGTGTGTAGAAGTATAGAGAACTCGATCCATCATCAGCAGGCCGGTTTCTTTGTCCAGCTCATATTTTACCTTTCCACCCTTGGTAATCTCAATTACGGCGAAAAAGTCTTCCGATTTGATTCTTTTCGGCGAGATATCATGCCAGATATTCATGAAGTTTCACAGCCTTTCCCAATATTTGTCGCGGTAACATTGCCGCAAACCGGCCTCACAGCCGGATTTCTTTTTTATTATCTTATCATATAGGAAAGAAAAATACAATCATCTCATATAATATCCAAAAACAATTATCGAATGGAGATGATTCTGTGACATGCAGGCTCGCTGAACTGCGGCAAAAAGAAATTATCTGTGTACGTACCGGTGCCCGGCTTGGATTTGTGGGCGATGTCGAAGTGGATACAGAGAATGCACGCCTTGCGTCCCTGATCGTATATGGCCGGCTGCGCTGGTTTGGCTTTCTGGGGCGTGAAGAAGATTTGATGGTTCGTTGGGAGGATATTGAGCTGATCGGTGAAGAAGCAATTCTGGTACGCAGTGGGACTGCCTGTCGCCGCAGGAAAAAGAACACGCTGCTTTCTTTTTTCACAGAATAATCAAATCCAAACATCAGTCGTTTTTCTTGTTTAAAGCTTCGTTATACGATTCAATTTGTGGATTGTTACGAATCTTTTATAATTCTTTACTAGAACAAAAACTCAAAAAAAGCGGCCTATAATGATAATTACTTACAACTTGGGAAAGAATTTCCCAAGAAGGTAACAGATGCATTTGTGATTGTTTGGAAAGGAAGAAAACCCGTGCTGAAAAATGCAAGCCCCTTCAATATTTTTCTTGTAAACGTCGCGCTGGCAGCCTGCTGGCATGTGATCGTGTTTATTGCCTGTGTCCAGTTGCCGGGCAGCTTTTTTGATGAAAGGAAAAAGCGTTATCAGGCCAAGGGCTGGGAGAAAGGCGGACGTTGGTATAAAGACCATCTGAAAATCCAGCTCTGGAAGGATAAAGTCCCGCAGTTTATTGCAAAAGATGGTTTTTCAAAATCTCATATCACAACACTTTCTCTGGATTATTTAAATGAATTTATTATGGAGACTTGCCGGGGAGAATGGATGCATTTTTCCAATTGTTTGTGCGCAGTGGTCGTGATGCTGATCAATCCGTTTCCAGTGAACGTTATTTTTGCGGTTCTGGTTTTGCTGGGGAATCTGCCGTTTGCTCTAATTCAGCGGTATAACCGTTTTCGTCTGGATACGGTTCGCCGCAAATTGCTGCGCGACATGCAGCATGCTGCAAAAGGAGAACAGGCAACCGCTTCTCTGTAAATGTATTTGTAAAAAGCTCTCTGCTGTCTGGCAGGGAGCTTTTTTGCGCCCTTTTTCAAAAAAGAGGCTGGTATTTATGCAGAATTGGTGTACACTAGGAATATCAATTTGTATGGAGGAGGCTTTCTTGGCATGTGTACCAGTATGACGTTTCAGACAGATCATTTTTATTTTGGGCGCAATCTTGATTTGGAATATTCCTTTGGGGAAGAAGTTGTCATCACTCCGCGCGAGTATCCATTTTCCTTCCGTTTTTTGCCGCCCATGCCGCAGCATTATGCAATGATTGGAATGGCAAATGTAATGGATGGATATCCACTGTATGCTGAAGCGGTAAATGAAAAAGGACTGTGTATGGCCGGACTTAATTTCCCGGGAAATGCCTGTTTTTTTGAAAAGCTTGAAGAAGGAAAGCTTTGTGCAGCACCGTATGAGTTGATACCGTGGCTGCTGGGTTCCTGTGGTAGTCTGCAGGAGGCTCGAAATCTGATACAACAGATGTGTTTGGTAGATGTTCCGTTTCGGGAAGAAGTTCCCAACGCACCGCTTCACTGGCATATTGCTGACAAAACGGGTTCTTTAGTGATTGAATCTACCTGTGACGGCCTGCATCTTTATGACAATCCGGTCGGAATTCTTACCAATAACCCGCCATTTCCTTTTCATTTGACAAATTTGACCTGTCATATGAATCTCACTTCTGCGCCCGCAGAAAACCGTTTTTGTCCCCAACTTTCCATGCAGCCATTTGGCCAGGGCATGGGAGGTATCGGCCTGCCCGGGGATGATTCTCCGACATCCCGTTTTGTGCGTGCAGCCTTTTATAAATGGAACTCTGTCTGCGAGCCAAACGAAAATGCCAGCGTTTCTCAATTTTTTCATATTTTGTGTGGGGTTTCCATGGTGCGCGGAGCTGTGCGTACACCCAAGGGACAATGTGATGTGACTGCCTATTCCTGCTGTGTAAATGCGGACGAGGGAGTCTATTATTATAAAACGTATGATAATGAGCAGATTACTGCGGTCAGGCTGCACGGTATAGAACTGAACAGCTGTGAATTAGCCGAATTTCCATTGCTTCGAGAGCAGCAGATTCGATTCTTGAATTGAATTTTCCGTGGGAATAGCCAATCTGCAGGACACAATTCGCAGGAAAAGAAAAAAATTGCATATTTCGTTGTACTCGAATCCGGAAACGTGTATAATAAATGCAGTAACGCGCGAAAGTGCCCACGGCTTTTTGGTGCCGTGTCCGGCAAAATCGTGCATAGAATCTGATTGAAGCAGGAGGAACAGTATGTATCAGGATATGATGGACACCATTGGATTTGTTTCTGCGGTTGACCCCGAAGTCGGCGAGGCCATGAATCTGGAGCTGGGACGCCAGCGCCGGAACCTGGAGCTCATCGCTTCTGAAAATATCGTTTCCCCGGCCGTGATGGCTGCTATGGGAAGCATTCTTACCAATAAATACGCCGAAGGCTATCCCGGAAAACGGTACTATGGCGGCTGCCAGTATGTGGATATCGTGGAAGAGATTGCTAGGAAGCGTGCCTGCGAGCTATTTGGTGCAGACCATGCTAATGTGCAGCCTCACTCCGGCGCACAGGCCAACATGGCGGTTTATTTTGCCCTGCTTAAGCCCGGCGACACGGTGATGGGCATGAATCTTGCCGAAGGCGGCCATCTGACCCACGGTTCTCCGGTGAATATTTCGGGCAGCTATTTCAACTTTGTGCCTTATGGCGTGAACCCGGAAACGCATTACATTGATTATGAGAAGCTACATGCACAGGCCATGGAAGTCAAGCCCAAGATGATCGTGGCTGGTGCCAGCGCATACCCCAGAGTGATTGATTTTGAAAAGCTCCGCGCTATTTGTGATGATTGCGGCGCGTATCTGATGGTAGACATGGCCCACATCGCCGGTCTGGTGGCGGCTGGACAGCATCCCAACCCGGTGCCGTGGGCTGATGTGGTGACTACCACTACCCACAAAACCCTGCGCGGCCCCAGAGGCGGTTTGATTCTGTGTAAGGAAGAATACGCAAAAGCTATTGATAAGGCGATTTTCCCCGGCACGCAGGGCGGCCCGCTGATGCACATCATTGCCGGTAAAGCGGTTTGCTTTGGCGAGGCTCTCAAACCCGAGTTCAAAGACTACGGCCGCCGCATTGTGGAAAATGCCCAAGCGTTGGCGAATGGCCTGCTGTCCCGCGGCCTGAAGCTGGTTTCCGGCGGTACCGATAACCATTTGATGCTGCTGAACCTGACCGGTATGGAACTGACCGGCAAGGAGCTGGAACATCGTCTGGACGAGGTGTATATTACCGCCAATAAGAACACTGTTCCCAACGAGCAGCGCAGTCCCTTTGTCACCAGCGGCGTTCGCCTGGGCACTCCGGCTGTCACTACTCGTGGCCTGAATACCGAGGATATGGACGTGATCGCTCAGTGCATTGCCATGGTGGTAGAGGACTTTGACGCCAACGCCGGCAAGGTGCGTGAGATGGTTAATGGCCTGTGTGCCAAATATCCGCTGTATTGCTGAGTGCATGAACCGGAAGTCAGGCGCATAAAAATAAAACTATACGTGGGGGAGAAAGCTGGAAATTTTCACTCGGTTTTCCCGCAAATCTAAAATTTCCGTCCAACTTTTATATATAAAAAGTGGTAGGGAGTTCAGGGGGGGCAAAGCCCTCCTGATCGCCCGTTACAACGGGCGAAATACCTTAAAATATTTTCCGGAAAGGAGGTGCTGTGGTGGCAGCTCCTCTGGCGGATCGAATCCGCCCCAAAACACTGGATGAGGTGGTGGGCCAGCGTCATCTGTTGGCGCCTGGAAAAGCTCTTCGCAGCATCATCGAATCCGGTGAGATTCCCAATATGGTGTTTTATGGGCCTTCCGGTGTAGGAAAAACCACAGTGGCGTCCATTATCGCCAAACATACCCATAAGCGGCTGTGCAAGCTTAATGGCACCACCGCTTCTACTGCGGATATCCGAGACGTGATCGCCAGTACCAATACGCTGGAAGGCATCAACGGCGTGTTGCTGTATCTGGATGAGATTCAGTATTTCAATAAAAAGCAGCAGCAGACCCTGCTGGAGTTCATTGAAAATGGAAGCATCACCCTTATCGCTTCCACCACGGAAAATCCGTATTTTTATGTATATAACGCCATCCTCAGCCGTTCCACTGTGTTTGAGTTTAAGCCGGTAGAGAGTGCCGATGTGGTTCCGGCAGTAGAACGGGCTTTTACCCTGCTGGAAGACGAGGAAGGCGAGCCTATTTCCCGCGAGGAAGGGGTCTGTGAATACATCGCAACAGCCTGCGGAGGGGATGTGCGCAAGGCCATGAACGCTGTAGAGCTGTGCTGCCTTTCTGCCCGCCGGGTAGAGGGAGTGCGTATGGTTTCCATGGATCTGGCGCGGGAACTGACCCAGCGCAGCGCCATGCGCTATGACCGGGAAGGCGACGAGCACTATGATATTATTTCTGCCTTTCAGAAATCCATGCGGGGCAGCGACCCGGACGCGGCCATTCATTATCTGGCGCGATTGCTGGTTGCCGGTGACCTGGCTTCTGCCTGCCGGCGGCTGATGGTATGTGCTTGCGAGGATGTGGGGCTGGCTTGGCCCCAGATTATTCCCATTGTCAAAGCGGCTGTGGATGCCGCCATGATGGTGGGACTGCCGGAAGCAAGGCTTCCGCTGGCAGATGCCGTGATTCTGGTAGCGACTGCGCCAAAATCCAATACAGCTCATAATGCGATTATCGCTGCCATGGCGGATGTGGAAAAAGGAAAGGTAGGGAGCATTCCCCGCCAGCTGCAAAACAAGCACTATGACAGTGCTGAGATAAAGAAAAAAGGGCAGTTTTATAAATATCCCCACGAGTATCCGAATCGATGGGTGGAACAGCAGTATTTGCCGGATATCTTAAAGGACACCCGGTATTATGAATACGGCGACAATAAAAATGAACAGGCTTTCAAGGCATATTGGGAAAAGATAAAAGGCCGGGCCTGAACTTGTTTTGGAGGTGGAGTTTTTGGAACCGAATATTTTGCGCACATTATCTTATGGAATGTATGCCATAGGTGTGAAGGGGGAAAACGGCCCTTCAGCCTGTATCGTGAATACGGTGATGCAGGTAACCAATACGGCTCCGCTGATGGTTACCCTGAGCATGAGCCGCGACAATTACAGTTGTCAGTGTATTAAAGAGCACAAGCTGTTTACCGTTGCCGTGCTGTCAGAGGATACCTCTGGTGCAGTGGTGGGAGCGTTGGGCTTTACTTCGGGAAGAAACGGCGGAAAGCTCTCTAATATCCGTCATAAGGTACTGCGGGAAGGAGTGCCGGTCATCCGGGAAAACATCTGCTGCTGGTTTTTGTGCCGGATGGTAGATTGTATGGAAAGTACAACGCATACGCTGTTTTTAGCGGAAATTGTTGCCGGCAGTGAGCACACCCGACGCACGCCTATGACGTATGATTATTACCGGCAGGTCATCAAAGGCGGCGTGCCCAAAAATGCACCGATATATCAGCCGCTGCGTCCGGCAGACGATGGAAATGACGGAGAGATGCTGGTGTGTACAGTTTGCGGATATGTGTATAATGATCCCGATTTGTCCTTTGAGGAACTTACAGATGACTGGGTGTGTCCCATCTGCGGGATGCCCAAATCAGCATTTGTAAGAAAATAGTTTGTTGATAAAAGCTCGCCTTCCGGTTTGCAAAAACCGGAACCCGGGCTTTTGTTGCGGGAAAAGCTATTTCCCCGAAGAATAAAAAACAGGAAAGAGGAAAAAGAATGGCAAAACGAATCATTCAGGTAAACGAAAGGCCGCCGCTGGGGCAGGCCATTCCCCTGAGCATCCAGCATATGTTCGCCATGTTCGGCGCATCGGTGCTGGTTCCCACTTTGTTCCACATTGACCCGGCCATTGTGCTGCTGATGAACGGTCTGGGAACCCTGTTCTTCATCTTTATCACCAAGGCGAAGGCTCCGGCTTATCTGGGTTCCAGCTTCGCTTTTATCGCACCAGCGCTGTTGGTGATGGGACAGCACGGCTCTCCGTATGTGGCAGATCCCAATCTGTCCAACCCCACTGCAGAACAGCTGGCCCAGCATATGGATGCATTTTCCTATGCACAGGGCGGCTTTGTAGCGGTCGGTATTTTGGGTTGTGTGCTGGCTCTTATTATCTGGAAATTTGGCTCCCGCTGGATTGATATTATCCTTCCGCCCGCAGCCATGGGCCCGGTAGTGGCGCTCATTGGCCTGGAGTTGGCCGGAAATGCAGCCAGCACCGGCGGTATGGTGGTCACCGAAGGCTCCGTTGACCCGAAAAATGCAGCTGTATTCGCTGTAACGCTGTGTGTGGCGGTTTTTGGCTCCATTCTGTTCCGCAAATTCTTTGGCGTCATCCCGATTCTGATTGCCATTGTCGCCGGGTATGTCACCGCTGCCTGTCTGGGTATGATCGACTATACCGCGATCCAGCAGGCCAACGTGCTCTCACTGCCCAAATTCCAGTTGGCAAAGTTTGATATGAACGCCATCCTTACGATGATTCCCGTGCTGCTGGTCATTGCTTCCGAGCATATCGGCCATCAGATTGTCACCGGCAAAATTGTTGGGCGCGACCTGTTGAAAGATCCGGGCCTGCACCGTTCTCTGCTGGGTGACAACATTTCCACAGCGGTTTCCGGTTTGCTGGGTTCGGTTCCCACTACTACATACGGTGAGAATATCGGCGTGATGGCGATGACCAAGGTGTACAGCGTGTGGGTAATCGGAGGTGCAGCTGTGCTTTCTGTGGTGTGCGGCTTTATCGGAAAATTCTCTGCGCTGATTTCTACCATCCCCGGCCCGGTTATCGGCGGTATTTCTTTCCTGCTGTACGGCATGATTGGTGCTTCCGGCCTGCGTATCCTGGTGGATTCCAAAGTGGATTACGGCCGCGCCAGAAACCAGGCGCTGACTGCAGTAGTATTTGTCACCGGCCTTTCCGGCATCACTGTCAACCTGGGTAATATCCAGCTGACCGGTATGGTGCTGGCCTGTGTGGTGGGCATGATCATGGGTCTGTGCATGTATATTATTGATTGTTTCCATCTGGCCAATGATTACGAAGAAGAAGAGAACGCAGAATAAAAGAGAATGAAGAAAACCGGCATGGAGATTTACTTTCTCATGCCGGTTTTTTTATTTGTTCAGTTGCTGATAGAGGGCAGGTTACTCAGATTATCGCTTTCAGACCCATCGGGAAGAGAGCGCAAATATTCGCTGCCGTTGCGCACAGCCACCGCAACGCCCCGGATGCCGCCAGCTTTGGCGAGTGCAACGCCTTCCCGTTTGGTGAGGATTTCTCCGTTGGCCAGTTCATAGCCCTCTACTCGTCCAGAGTTTTTGACCAGACGGGTGATTCGCTGGGCATCGGGTTTGGGTACCGGCGTTACCAGATTGATATTTTGCGGCAGGCCGGAGGATGTTCTCTTTCGTTTGCTCACAAAAACAGACCTCCCTTTTGATAATGGTGATTGACATTCTTTATTGTGCCGGGATTCCCGAAAAGTATACGGGAAAAGAGCGGGAACTGTTGTTGGAGCGTTGACAATTTCCCGGATATCGAGTATATTGAAAATAATCATGTGACTGAATAGGTGTTGCTTTGTTACAATACCGCAGGACAGCAGGATTCTGAGCGGAAAAAGCAGCCGCGTACTGCTGACGGTAAAGAGAATCTTTGCTTTGGTCAGACGATCAATATAGTTGAAAGAGGGATTCCATGGGTGAGAATCAATCGGACAAGAATAACAGGCAGCAGGCCTGTATTCGTATCGGAATGCGTATCCATCATCTGATGCATATGCGAAAAATTTTTGTCCAGAACCATACCGGTGGGGAAGAAGCCTATCCTGGGCAGTATCCGATTCTGGCATATGTAGCAGACCATGAAGGATGTACACAGGTAGAAGTGGCGGAGGCCATGATGACATCGCCTTCTTCGGTGGCGCTCTCTACCAAAAGACTGCAGAAAATGGGGCTGCTCGAAAAGCAGGTGGACGAGAATAACCTGCGCTGCAAACATCTTTCGGTAACAGAAGAGGGATGGCAGACAGCCAAACGGTTTCACGAAGCACATATGCTGTTTGATGAAGCATCTTTAAAAGGCTTTTCAGAAGAAGAACTGGAACTATTATCCACTTTTCTGGAAAGGATGCTCCGCAGAGGGCAGGAAGAGCTCGGGAACACCGATTGGCAGGAATCAGTGTTTACACTGCAAAAAAAGACAGAATCAAAAAAATAAAACGAAAGCTCTCTGTAACGGGAATCCCCGTCACAGAGAGCTTTTATTTATGTGCGTTTTTTCTTATTTCTCCAGAAGAGCGTCTGCCAGAGCTTCCATTGCTTCCACTGTTTCAGGTTTGACGGTAGAGCGGATGGTAACCATAGAACCGCAGATGGTAACATTCTTCATTTCACCCAGCAGTTCGTTCATGCACTTGCCAGCAGAAGGAGCCCAGGAACCATTTTCGATCACAGCAACCCGACGGTTCTGATAGTTCTTTGCCTTCAGCTTGCGCAGGAAGGTGTCCATATAGGGGAAGAGGCCGGCGTCGTAGCTGGAAGCAGCCACCACCATGCAGCTGTAGCGGAATGCATTCTCCACGGCTTCTGCCATGTCATCGCGAGCCAGATCCATGACTTCCACTTTTTCAGCACCCTTGGCCTTCAGAATTTCAGCCATCTGTTTGGCAGCAGCTGCGGTATTGCCGTGAATGGAGGCATAAGCTACCAGAACGCCCTCATCTTCCGGACGGTAGCTGCTCCAGGTGTCATATTTGCCCAGATAGAAGCCCAGATTCTCTTTGAGGATGGGGCCATGCAGCGGGCAGATGGTCTGGATGTCCAGAGTGGCAGCCTTTTTCAGCAGAGCCTGTACCTGTGCGCCATACTTGCCCACAATGTTGATGTAATACCGTCTGGCTTCGCAAGTCCAGTCTTCCTCTGCATCCAGTGCGCCAAATTTGCCGAATCCGTCTGCGGAGAACAGAATCTTTTCGCTGGACTCATAGGCGACCATTACTTCCGGCCAGTGCACCATGGGAGCCATGACAAAATGCAGGGTGTGTGCGCCCAGGCAGAGGGTGTCGCCTTCTTTAACACCGCGGCAGCGGCAGCCGGCGTTTTCAATGTTGAAAAACTGCGGAATCATAGAAATAGCTTTCACACTGGCAACCAGCTCCATTTCGGGATATTTTTCTGCCAGGTTCTGAATGTTGGCGGCGTGGTCAGGCTCCATATGCGTGATGACCAGGTAATCAGGCTTTCTGCCATCCAGTACAGCTTCCACATTGGCCATCCACTCGTCAGAGGCGCGGCGATCAACGGTATCCATCACAGCAATCTTATCGTCGAGAATGATGTAGGAATTGTAGGAAATTCCATTGGGAACTACATACTGGCCTTCAAACAGGTCGATGGTTTTATCGTCCACACCTACATAACGGACAGACTGAGAAATGGTAATGTCTTTCATGTTCTACAGATCTCCTTTATAATAATTCTTGATGGATTTTACTTTTTATCCGGCTTTTTTTCTACAGGCAGTTCCAGCACTTCCAGAAAACGCTGTGCCAGAGCACCATATTCGTGATTTTCCATCACATACTCTTTTCCGCGCAGGCCCATTTGTTCCCGTTCCTTTGCAGAGAGCTTTTGCAGCTTTGATACAGCACGGGCAATTTCAGCACTGCTTTCAGATTTAATCGAGATTCCGCACCCCGATTTCTGCACGGCATTATTTTCATATTCAATTGCATAGATAATGGGCTTTTCAGCCATCATGTAGTCAAACAGCTTGTTCGGGCTGATACCATAATGGAAAACAGGCTGCTTTTGTGTACCAATATACAGCGCGTCAAACTGTTCCAGCAGGCCGGGAATCTGGCTCTTGCGCACAGCCTCCAGTGTTTCTACTGTATCCTGCAGCTCAAGATCGTTGATTTTTTGCTGCAAGCGGGTTTTTTCGGGGCCCTGCCCTACCATAATGAGTTTGACTTTTTTGTTTTTCAGCTTGGAACCGGCTTCCACAAAACTGTCCAGCGCGCTGGAAAGGCTGTGTATCCCAGCATATCCCACCAGAAAATATCCCTCTTCACGGAACTGGTGCAGCAGTTCATAATAAGCAGCGTCTTCCGGGGAGTTCGGCAGCTTCCAGTCAGCAGCTTCAATTCCGTTGGGAATATAATGGAATTTTTCCGAAGCCATGCCATGCTGTATCATGTGTTCTTTTGCGTTTGGCAGCTGTGACACCACAAAATCACAGTGAGAGTAGGCGTAATTTTCCGCATGCTGCGTAATCTGAATAAACGGATGGTATTTGCTCATCCCTCCTACTTCTATGGGGCTCAGCGGCCACAAATCATGCACCTCATATACAACTTTAGCGCCATATTTGGCCGCAATGTGTACAGCAGGGTACATATCCATCGGGTAGGTAGAGCTGGCAATCACAACGTCAGGCTTGTCTTTTCCAACGATCTCATTCTGATAATGATAAAGGCCGTTAACAAAAGAAAGGATATTACGTACCCGGTCAAAGCCATTTCCGTTATAATGATTTCCATGAATCCAGAAAAAACGAACCTCGTCAATGGTTTCGTCCAAATATTTTTTTCCCATCAAATCGGGGTTTTGACCGCGAAGATGGGAAAATGAACTGGCAGCAATTGTCACCTTGTGACCTGCCTTTACCCAGTGGCGCGCCATCATAAAGGGACGGAATTCCATGCCGTGAAGATAAGAACCGGCGTAATGGTTTAGATATAATATATTCATGCAATTGCTCATCACCTTTCTGCAAGCATACAAAGCTGCTTTCAAACAGCCGCACCAGCTGTCATGAAAACAGGGAGGAGAGTTTGTTTTTGCAAACTCTCCCTTTATTATACTCTGTTTCTGTGTGATTCTGCAAGGTTTTCACCTGTAAAGGCACTTTTGAAATTTGTAAACTTTCTATGAGCAGGGAGACGAGGCTGTTACAGCTGCAAACCGCGGCTTTCTTCACAGCCCATCATCAGATTCAGACACTGAATTGCAGCGCCGGAAGCACCTTTTCCAAGATTATCGAAAGATGCTGAAAGAATCATACGCTCCGGATTGCCGGAAACAAAAATTTCCAGACCATCCCAGCCGGAACGGCGGTTACCGCTGAGCATACCGCTTCCTTCTGCACCGAAAGGCATCACGCGGACAAATTTCTGTCCAGCATAATGCTCACACAATAGTTCATGCAGCTGCTCTGGAGTATTTACGCCATGCAGCAGCTCGCCATACAGCGGCACAGAAACCAGCATACCACTGTAATAATCCGCCACAATGGGAGAAAAGAGGGGCGCACGCTCCAAACCACAGATGGCTTTCATTTCTTTCAGATGCTTGTGCTGCTGGCTCAGGGCGTATTCGCGGGGGGCATCCAGCTCACAAGAACGGCCGTCGCTTTCATAATCGGCAATCATCTTTTTGCCGCCGCCGCTGTACCCGGTCAGCGAAAAGCTGCTCACCGGGTAATCAGCAGGCAGAACCCCATGAGCAACCAGAGGATAAACCAATGAAATAAAGCCGGTTGCATGGCAGCCGGGCACAGCAACGCGGCCGCCGGTTTCGATGGCAGCACGGTGTGCTGGAGAAAGCTCAGGGAATCCATATGCCCAGCCGGGCTCTGTGCGGTGAGCTGTAGAGGGGTCAATGATGCGGACGTGATCATTTTCGATCATGGCTACAGCCTCGCGAGCAGCAGCGTCAGGCAGGCACAGAAAGGTAAAGTCGGAGCTGTTAATCAGTCGGCGGCGTTCCTGTGGGTCTTTGCGCAGCTCGGGGGAGATGGTAAGCAGTTCGATATCATCGCGGTTCTGGAACCGTTCATATATGCGAAGGCCAGTCGTGCCTTCGCTGCCGTCTATAAAAATTTTTGTTTTCATCAGTACAGCCTCCAGTCATATACTTCATTCAGCTACCAATATATCACAAATTACGCTATAAATCCAGAGGAAGCGTATTTTTTAAAACTGCTGCGGACAGTAAATAAAATGAAAAAGGAGTTGCAAAACTACAGAAAATATGATAAAATATATCCCGTTCTAAAATAGCATATGGGCCTGTAGCTCAGCTGGGAGAGCGTTCGGTTCGCATCCGAGAGGTCAAGGGTTCGAATCCCTCCAGGTCCACCAAATAAGAACCGCAATTTTGATACAATGGGTATCAAGATTGCGGTTCTTTCTTTTTGCCCGAAAGCCCTGATTTCAAGGGCTTCCGGGCATTTATCGGCCCCAGTCGCCCTCATGCAAAGCGATAGCCTGCCGCCTACCCAGTCCGCAAAGGCGCTGGGCAGCAGCAGGCTATCGTTTGTTTTATGGCTACCGTTTAATTTGTGGGCTATCGTTTAGCCTTCTACGATACCCTCTCGGAGGAACAGCTCTCGGAACTAAAAACCTGGTACCAGGCATGGCTGAATGGTACCAACACACAAACCATCCCGGAAAAACCGGAATGGCTGACATGAGAACAAAGGCGCTCCCGCTGGGGGCGTCTTTTCCATATTCAAAACAAAGGAGGACGAGACTATGAAATCGATCTGGGTCGGCATCCAGGTTGCCTTTTCCGCCCTGGGCGGCTTTCTGGGCTGGTACCTGGGCGGCGTGGATGGCTTTCTCTACGCGCTGAGTGCCTTCGTGCTGGTGGACTACATCACCGGCGTGATGTGCGCCATCGCGGACAAGAAGCTGTCCAGCGCCGTGGGCTTCAAGGGCATCTGCCGGAAAGTGCTCATCTTCGTGCTGGTGGGCATCGGCAACCTGGTGGACGTGTATGTGCTGCCCTGCTGATATCCCAGGCTGTCCGTTTAATATGGCCCGGACTGTCCGGGAAATGCGGCCCTGCTGTCCGCAGAAAGCGGCTGTTTGCAGCTCTGTACCTCAATGAAAAATTACTTAAGGTTTTCCTTTCCTGAAGCAGTTGCCAGCTCCTCCTGTTTTTTCATTTACCCTTTGGCTTGACAAATCTTTGATAATCAGCTAAAATACAATGTGTTGTATATTTTTGAGGGGATGATAATTGTGGAAGTTGAATATGTCCTTGCGAGAAAAATATTGCAGCTTGCAAACCAAATCATTCGAAACCGCAATGAAGATCTCAAGGGGCTTGGATTGACCGCAGAGCAAGCGGATGCATTGCGCTTTTTCCAGGGCAGCAGCAACCGGTCTGCTGTTGATTTAAAAGAACACCTTGGCATCTCGCATCAGGCGGCAAGAGCGATTGTCGAACGTATGGTTGCAAGGGATTTGCTGATGACAAAGATTTCACAGACAGATGCGCGCTACAAAGAAGTATCGCTTACTGAAAAGGGCATGGAATTATTTGAAATAATGCAGAGCAACTGTGCGCACACAGGCAATCAACTGTTAAGTAATATAGGAGACCGGGATAGGGAACGGTTCCTCTTTCTTGTAACGCAGGCGATTGATAATTTAAAGAAAGCAAATGAATCCTCTCGTGGTGTGGCGAATGACATGAAGGGGGTGGGAGAATGAACCAGGGTGTTATGATGTTCAAACGGTCGGTCTGGTACATAATTGGTTTGAATTGCATCGCATTGAGCGTTGTACTCAACATTCGATTTGATCTCGGTGTGGCTGCGTTCAGCTCAGTGATGTACGCAATCTCAGAAATTTATCATATTTCGCTCGGTATGGCATCGATCATCTGCTATCTGATCTTCGTTGTCTTACAATGTCTGATGTCAAAGAAAGTGACGCTTGTTTTTATCCTGGAGGTACCACTTTCCATTGTGTTCGGGCTATTGACTGACGTATATGATCTGATTATCCCTGAACTGGCATTCGGACTGGCTGCCCGATTTGTGTGCTTTTGCCTGACTATGTTCCTTACAGCAGTGGGTGTTTATCTATGTGTCAAAAGCAAAATGGTGCTGACGCCTACAGAAGGCATCGTAAACACGATTTCGGAAGTATTTCATCTGCGTTTTTCAGCTGTCAAAAATGCATTTGATATCTCCATGGTCATCATCAGCGCATTGCTTTGTCTGCTCAATCACAGCTCATTTTATGGACTTGGCGTAGGTACTGTGCTTTCGGCTTTACTGCTTGGACGTATTATCAAGCTTTGCGAGCTATTAGATAAATAAATGCGGAGCCCAGCGATCGCAACGCGGCGCAGCGGACACCATCTGCGATAAAGTAGTCAGCATGATGCCTATTCTATGGTGTTAGCGACTACTCAGCGCTGCTCTGCTGATCCCTAGGTGAATATTCTTGTGCGGGAGTACCGCTGTTCCGGAGGAACGGATACCGCTAATCCGGCGGCAGGAAACCGCTGTTCCGGAACAGGGATACCGCACTTAATTGAGTGTCATCTGTGAGTTTACTCGCTTAAAGCTGGATCTAATTCATATACTTCCCGCATGGAGCGGTAATTCGCCGGATCTGTGGGGACGATGTTGATCTTGTATTATCGCGCCTTGCAGGACGGACCGGCCAGCATCGTTGTACCAATCGACAAGCTAAGTATCCTGGTAACAGTAGCTTTTTCATGGCTGGTTTTTCGCGAAAAGTTGACCGCCCGTTCCGGATGGGGACTGGCTCTCATTGTTTGCGGGACACTGGCAATGCTGCTTTGAACCCCTCCTATATTTGCAACTCATTTGACATCGGCGGGTGAACCCCCTTGGCGCAAAGTGAACCCCCTAACGACAAAGGGGGTTCATTTGTATCACAATTAGGGTTATTTGCCACGATCCCCGATACTCGAGTAGTATCGGGGATTTGTTATATTTGAGTGAAAACAGGAAAAAGGGATTCGAAATTATATAGAACGTGCCAAAACTTTTTTAAGCGATTTATTCTCATGTACCATTACACAACAAAAAGAATATAAAGGCAATATTTTGATAAGTGAAAAATATATTTTTACACATCCTGATGGAACGGTAGATTGTCCTGCAGGAACATGGGTGCATGGTATTCTGCTCCGGCTTTTTCCATTTTTGTCTAAGAGAAGGGAAGAAAAATCCTGGTTTTTTAAAAAGAGTAAAGGCTGCTTTGTTGAAACAGCTTTATAGATAAAGTGGCCGCAATCTTGATGTAGGGTTGCGGCTATTTCTTTTTTGAGGTACAATGAAGTTGAGGAGTTGGTGATATGACTGCTATATCCGAAAAACTGTATTTGAAGGCAAAATCGATAATGGATGCTTGGTGTGAAGATGGTATTTATGCAATATCATTTTTAGTGGATTCAAACGAGACGTACGAATGCAAAGGGTTCCATAATGTGTCATCTTTTGCGATTGGTTATAACACCGAAGAGGATTGTGAAGGCGCAGGCCAATATGATGAGGAACGCTGGAATTATGCTTTCTGGCGGCAGGATGAGACCTTTGTGATTGATCCGGACGAGCCAGACGAATTGACCGATTTATTGTTTGATTGGTATAGAGAAAATGGTATTTCAAACATCGGTGAAGAAGACGAGGACTGCTATGACGACGATTATCATTATATCGGAAAGGGCCCTGTTGGGCATTATGAGCTATTGACACTTGTCTCTGAAGTGGCGAAACGTTTGCAGCAGGAAGGATATCTCGAGGGTAAATTTGGCAGAAAACTTCCCATTATTATTCACGGACTTGAGTATGCATGGTATGACATTGAAGCAACAAAAAACGCGAATATCAGCGGAGAGGCTGATACCTTTTTAAAAGCCATGGATGAATTGGGCATGATTTGATTTTTGCTGGAAAAATTGCTTTTGACGCCTAAGTCTGCATATTTTGGAGGTGTATTGATGGCTACGCTTCATGTTATGGTGGGTTTGCCTGGTAGTGGGAAGACGACTGAAGCCATCCGTCTGGCCAGAGAATATCGTGCTCTGCGCTTGACGCCTGATGAATGGCAGTATCATTTATTCGGCAGTGATTTTAACGTGACAGAGGATAACATGGATCACGACCTGCGCCATACAAAAATTGAAGAGTTGATGTGGAAGACTGCAAAAGAGGTTTTGCAGCTGGGGGTAGATGTGATTCTGGACTTCGGATTCTGGTCAAAGGAAGAGCGTGACGCGCTGCGGGTGGAAGCCGCTTCTTTGGGGGTGGGGTTCCGGATGCACTATATGGAGTGTTCAAAAGAAGCGCTGTGGGTGCGCATTGAAAAACGCAATCAGCAGGAAGGGCAATTCTATATCAAAAAAGAAGACCTGGACGAATGGTGGGCGGTGTTTGAGGCACCTTCAAAAGAAGAGATAGAGGGTATGTTGTAAGAGAGGTGGAGAACGATGCCATTACAAATTATCAGAAACGATATCACCAAAATGGAAGTGGATGCTATTGTCAATGCGGCTAAATCAACCCTGCTGGGCGGTGGCGGGGTTGATGGCAGTATTCACCGTGCCGCAGGGCCGCAGCTGTTGGAAGAGTGCCGAAAGCTTGGCGGATGTGAAACAGGAAGCGCTAAAATTACCCATGCTGGCCAGCTGCCCTGCAAGTATGTCATCCATGCCGTAGGGCCGCGCTGGGTTGACGGCAACCACGGGGAGCGCGAAAAGCTGATTTCCTGCTACCGGGTTTCTCTCGAACTGGCAAAGCAATATCAGTGTGAAACTGTGGCTTTTCCACTGATTTCGTCGGGGGCTTATGGGTACCCCAAAGCGCAGGCATTGCGGGTGGCGGTCGATGCCATCAGTGAATTCCTGATGGAAAACGAGATGATGGTGTATCTGGCGATTTTTGACCGGAAATCGTATCAGATCGGTGAAAAGCTGTTTTCCGATATCGCAGCGTATATCGATGACCACTATGTGGATGCCCATACTGATTTCAGCCGGGAGCGCATGCGTCAGGCTTGTATGCAGGAGGAATGTCTGCCGGATGCTGCCAGGGCAGCTACGTCTGCTGTTTTTCAGGAATCCGGCCAGATATACAGTTCATTGCATGAGGCCGTCAGCCAGATCGATGAAAGCTTCTCGGAAATGCTGCTGCGGAAGATCGACGAATTGGGGCTCACCGACGCCCAGTGCTATAAAAAGGCGAATATTGACCGCAAGCTGTTTTCAAAAATCCGCAAGGACAGGCTGTATAAGCCCAGTAAACCAACTGCGCTGGCTTTTGCCATTGCGCTGGAGCTGCCGCTGGCAGAGACAAAAGAAATGCTGATGAAGGCCGGTTTTGCGCTTTCCCATTCGAATAAATTCGACATTATTGTGGAGTATTTCATTGCAGCGGGAAACTATAACATTTTCGAGATCAACGAAGCGCTGTTTGCGTTCGACCAGAGTTTGCTGGGCGGATAAAATGTCGCCTGCTGTGCGACCTTTTTCATGGAAAAATCCGGTATGATATGACTGCAAGGCAAGAAGCCAGGCAGTCATATTTTATTATACGGAGGCGTTCATGATGAAAAAGAATCTGACAGAAGTTGTATTTATCCTCGACCGCAGTGGTTCCATGAATGGGCTGGAGGCCGACACCATCGGCGGTTTTAATTCCATGCTCGAGAAACAGAAGAAGGTGGAAGGGGAAGTCCTCGTCTCTACGGTATTGTTTGACCATCTTATTGAGGTGCTCCATGACCGCGTGGATATCCGTAAAATTGAACCCATGACGAGCAAAGATTATTTTGTCCGCGGAAACACAGCGCTGCTGGACGCTGTGGGCAGCGCAATCCATCACATCGGTAACGTGCATAAATACGCCAGAGCGGAAGATGTTCCCGAGCACACCTTGTTCGTCATCACTACAGACGGAATGGAAAATGCCAGCCACACCTATTCGGTTGAGCGCGTTAAACAGATGATTGAGAGACAGAAGAGCCGCTATGGCTGGGAGTTTATTTTCCTGGGTGCCAATATCGATGCGGTGGGTACGGCAAGACATTTTGGAATCGATGAAAACCGGGCAGTAAATTACCATTGCGACAGTGCAGGCACCGCCCTGAATTTTGAAGTGCTGAGCGATACCATCTGTTCGTTCCGGTGCAGTGATTCGATTGCAGATGATTGGAAACAGCGTATCGATAACGACTATCAGGCGCGGAAAAATCAGAAGTAAAAAGCAGGCCCCCTCTTTGCAGAATGAAATGTCTTTACAGGCAAGTGTATTTTCGGTATAATAAACGAAAAGCCAAAATAACTGCGAAGAGGGGAATAACATGAGAACCTGCTTTCACAAGGTTCAATATTATGAAACCGACCAAATGGGCTTTGTGCACCATTCCAACTATATCCGCTGGTTTGAAGAAGCCCGAATCGACTTTATGGCACAGATCGGCCTGGATTATCAAAAGCTCGAGGAACAGGGCTGCCTGAGCCCGGTGCTGTCTGTCAATTGCCAGTATCGGAAGTCCGTCAAGTTTGGCGAGACTGTGCAGATCGTTACCCGCCTGCTCGAATTCGGCAACGTCAAATTCAAGCTGTCTTATCAGGTGCTCGACAGCGAAACCGGAGAACTGCGCGCAGAAGGAGAAAGCACGCACTGCTTTATTAACCCCCAAGGCAAGCCGATTTCGCTCAAGCGGCAAAATCCCCAAGCATTTGAGATTTTCCGTTCGGCTTTGTAAAAAAGAATGTACCACAGCCCCCCGTACATGTATTTTCCGGGAATTTCCGGGAATAGCTAACTTGAAATGAGACGAAAAAGGGTGGTTGTGTGGAATATCTGAAAGCATTTCTGGTAGGCGGCGCACTGTGCCTGATCGGGCAGGTGCTGATTGACAGAACAAAATTAACCCCGGCGCGAATCCTCGTGGGATATGTCACAGCCGGGGTCATCCTTACCGCGCTCGGCCTGTACGAACCTCTGGTAGAGTGGGCAGGGGCCGGTGCAACCGTGCCTTTGAGCGGGTTTGGGTATTCACTTGCAAAAGGCGTACAGGAGGCGGTTTTAAACAACGGCTTTTTGGGCGTGTTCATGGGCGGAGTCACCGCCTGTGCGGCGGGAATCGCCGCTGCGGTGTTCTTCGGGTTTGTGGCCGCTTTGCTGTTCAAGCCGCGCGATAAATCCTGAAGATTAGAACAGGCTGAGCTGCTGCACTTGCTGACGGTGCCGCACAGCTGGGATTTCGCGCTGTACCTGAGGCGGCAGTTCTTCCGCGAACCGCGAGGGCTTTCCGCCGCAGGTGAGAACCAGCTCTTCCCGTGCGCGGGTGATGCCCACAAAGAAAAGGCGGCGTTCCTCTTCAAAATCCGTGGTGCCGTGTGCGTGTTCCAGCGGCAGCGTGCCTTCCTGCAAGCCTGCCAGAAACACCACGGGGAATTCCAGCCCCTTGGCAGCGTGCAGCGTCATCAGGCGGACTGCCCCCGATGCATACGCTTTGCGCCCGCGGCGGATATCGGCTTCTTCGCCGGTGTCCAACGCTTCCAACAGGCTGGCCATAGAATCATAGAAAACCGCAGTCTGGCACAACTGCTCCATTGCGGCGCTCTTTCCGTGACGGTCACGCCAGCTGTCCAACAATTTTCTGGGCTTCTCCTTGTGTACGAGGGGAAGCTCTTTTTCGTATTCTTCCAGCCACAAAGCTACATATCCGGAATCAGCGGCTTCCTGTTGAAGTGTCTCTGCCGCGGGTGTCTGGCCATGTGCAAACAACCGGGAAATCCGCTCGCGCAGGTGGGCTGGACAATCCCACACAAGACGTAAACAGCTGTGCAGGGAAGCTATGTCGCGGTTATCCAGCAAGAAGCGGTAAAAAGCCAGTACACCCCGAACTTCATCCGATTCCAACAGCTGCCCCCGACCCGAAATGGTGCAGGGAATGTCATCGTGCAGCAGTGTCTTTTCCAGTCGTTCCAATTCGTGATGGGTGCGGCACAGGATGGCGATTTCCGAAAAGGAGCGGGGAGCTTCTTCCCGGGTGCCCATTTCCTGTGCTTCCAGCATGTCCACACCGCCGGTCATCCGGCGAATCTCCCGCGCAATCCAGATCCCCTCATCCAGCGGGGAAGAAGCGCACACCATGCGTACCGGAGCGTGATGCGGCTGGTTGGCATGCAGCTGGCGCGTTTCGCCCGGGTTGTGCGAGATCACCTGACAGGCGGTTTGCAGCACAGCGGGGGAAGAGCGATAATTTTCACAGAGCCGGAAGACGCGGGTGTCCGGGAATTCCTGCATCAGGCGCGTAAAACAGGAAGCATCCGCGCCCCGGAATCCATAAATAGACTGGTCGGGGTCACCGATGACAAACAGGCTCCGGCTGTGCTGGCTCCAATGGCGCACCAGCTCGTGTTGAAGCGGATTGATATCCTGAAATTCATCCACCAGCAGGTGCATAAAGCATTTCTTTTTTGAGACATCCAGCGAAAGCGCATCCAGCAGCAGATCGTCCAGGTCGCGTGCACCCAGTGATTGTACCCGCTGGGTATAGGCTTCAAACAGCGTAGCGTCTCCGTCGGAAGAAAGGCCGTTTTTCTGTGCAGAAATCTTTTCCAGAATCGTCCGGGGTGCGTCTTTGCGCCCCTGTTCGGCCAGCAGCAGACGCATCTCCTCCAAAGCTTCGCTTTCGCACAGCAGAGGACGCTTGTCCAGCAATTGGCGGCAAATCGCATGAAAGGTTCCCACCGTCAAACCGCGCACAGCCTTTTTTCCGCCAAGCTGTTGTTCCAGCCGGGCACGAAGCTCTTCGGCGGCCTGCCGCGTGAAGGTGACGGCGGTAATCTCTGACGGTTTGGCGCTGCCGCTCTCCAGCAGCCACACAATCCGCGAAATCAGCGTTTTGGTTTTGCCGGTTCCGGGGCCTGCGATGACCGCGGTGACCGCTGCATCAGACTGTGCGGCTGCCTTCTGTTCCGCGTTCAGCTCCGGCGTAGGGGAGGGGGCAGGCACTTCTGCAACAGCCGGTTCAGCGGCAACAGCACGGCGGCGCTGCTTTTTGGGCGCGGTGGGGGCGATACCGAACAGCGAGGTTTGCCCGGCAAACTGCTCCCGTTCTTCCCGGGTGAACACCGAGATCACGCCGTATTCACCGTCGTAACCGGCCTGGCGATGCACTTCGTCTGCCCGCATCCGGCGAATTCCTTCCGCCAGCAGGGGGCCAGCTACCCGGCTGATCGTTTCCGTAGGAATCTCGCGCAGGATAGAAAATTCCGACCCCAGTGTATGGAGCAACTCAAAATACTGCGACTGTGTGCGCTTGGAAGCGGCCGAAACACCGGTCACAGAGGCAATCAGCTCCGGCAGGGGAATCAGGCTTTCAAAAGGCTTAGCGGTTTCAGGACGAAAACCAAGCGGCCTGTCGGCAAGCTCTTCTACCCGATGCTGTACGCCGATGGTGAGTTTTTTGCCGCATACCGGGCACCGTCCGCCCAGTTCCAGCGATTGTGCAGGCTCCAGGCAAAGCTGGCAGTTTCGGTGGCCGTCCAGATGGTATTTTCCTTCTTCCGGGAAAAACTCCAGCGTGCCGGCAAAGCCCTCGCCGGTCTGAATCGCGTGGGCGATCTCTGGGTACGATAGTCCGGTGTCCAGCAAGTCGGCCTCGCGCCCCAACTTGGCGGGGGAATGGGCGTCGGAATGGGAGACCAGCGTAAAACGATCCAGCGCAGAAACCTGCCAGTTCATGGGCGGGTCAGAAGAAAGACCGGTTTCCAGCGCGTGGACATACGGCGTCAGCTCCCCATAACATTCTTCGATGGTCTGAAAGCCCGAAAAAGCCCCAAACAGCGAAAAATGGGGTGTCCAGATATGAGCGGGAATATACACGGCCTGCGGACAGGTTTCCAGAATGATTTCCAGCAGGTCGTGGCTGTCCAGTCCCAAAATTGGCCGCCCATCGGAATGAAGGTTGCCAATCGCTTCCAGCTTCTGCGAGAGCAGCTCGGCATCTTCCAGGCTGGGTAGCAGGATCAGGTGATGCACCTTGCGGGTATGACCGCCCTTTTTGTAAATGGTGCTGATTTCTCCTGTTACCAGAAAGCGCGGCGCTTCCCCTCCAGAGGGGGCGCCTTCCAGTACGAGATCATTGCGCAGGGTGTACAGTCCCTCTTCGGCGGGCACGAGCATTTCTTTCAGCTCCTGCCGCCATGCAGGGTGTGTGAAGTCGCCGGTTCCCACCACGCGGATGCCTTTGTTCCGTGCCCACAAGTCCAGATGGGGTGCGTCACAATCGCGGCTTGTTGCGCGTGAAAAACGCGAATGAATGTGCAGGTCTGCAATATACATATAGAAAGCCCTTTCTTGGAGTTATCAAAAAATGCTGTAAACAACAAAATGGGGTTCCGCCGAAACGGAACCCCATTCTTGATTTTGCACGAATTTACTGGATCGAGCAATCCAAATAGTGCTCCAGCTCTTCCTCATCCTTCTTTTTCCGATCCAGATAGAGGAGAACGCCAGTAACGGTTGCCGCGATGACTGCCGCGAGGGAAACAATGCCGATAATCAGTCCTACTTTACTGCTGCATTTTTTCATAATGTGAGCACCTCCGAAATTCATAACAAAATGATGCCGTAAGATACGGCTTGGCAAATCGAAATGATTCTATGTCTCTATGATACCCAAATTTTGTGAAAAAGTCAAATAGAATCCTGATTTTGGGCAAAATAAAAAGCAGAGTGAAACACTCTGCTTCTTCATGCATTTTCCGGCTGTATCAACCGGTGAAATAAGAGATATGAACCATCGGCCGAAACAGCCTATGATGCATTAGGCGCCAGCGTTCAGCTTGCGAGCCAGAGCGGACTTCTTTCTGGCAGCAGTATTCTTGTGCAGAATGCCCTTGGCAGCAGCCTGGTCGATCTTCTTGATCGCAACGCGCACAGCCTCTGCTTTATCAGCAGCATTGCTCTCGATAGCAACGTTAGCCTTCTTCATATCCGTCTTCAGTGCAGAATTGATAGCCTTATTTCGCATGGTCTTGGTGGCAATCACCTTAACACGCTTCTTGGCAGATTTAATATTCGGCATGGTCACACCTCCTTCTACACTTTTTCGCGTACAAGTAATGATAGCACGTATGACAGAAAAATGCAAGAAGTTTTTGAAAATTCTTCCCGCTATTCTGTTACAGAATTATTTTATCAGAAAGAGAGATTTTTGGCAATGATGTATCGTACTGATCTGGCTGTAGAAGCCGCGCAGAGATTTGGGGAAAATACACAAGGAATCGCTGTTCATCATGAGCAATATCCCCGGCACGCGGTCACCACAGTGGAAATCCTGACGCCGGAAGCTTCCAAAACTATGCATAAGCCGCAGGGAAAATACTGTACTCTGCATTTTCCACCTTTTTCCGATTCGATTGACAGTGATGGGGAAGGGGCAGAGCTGGCCGCCGAAAAGCTGCGCGAGATGCTGCCGGAAACGGGCAGCGTGCTGGTAATGGGATTGGGCAACCGTGAGCTGACCGCCGATGCATTGGGGCCAAAGGCGGCGGAAAAAATCCTCGCCACCCGGCACATCCGAGGGGAAGTGGCGCGCGTGAGCGGGCTTGACGGGCTTCGTGCAGTTTCGGTGTGCTCACCCGGTGTGCTGGGAACGACCGGTATCGAAAGCGCCGAAATCTTACAGGCACTGGTACGGGAAATCCGGCCGGATGCCGTGATCGCCATTGACGCGCTGGCTGCCATGGAGCTGGAACGCATGGGCTGTACGCTGCAAATCGCTGACAGCGGCATTGCACCCGGCTCCGGCGTGGGAAACCACCGCCCCAGACTGGATCAGGAGACGCTGGGTGTGCCGGTCATCGCGATAGGCGTGCCCACCGTGGTAGATGGGGTGACTTTTGCGGCGGGGCTGCTCCGGCTGGAAGAGGAGGACTGTGAACAGCTGCGCAGTCTGCATACCACTCCGCTGACCGTGACCGTGCGGGAGATCGACTTAATGATTGCGCGTGCTTCGTCCATTATCGCTATGGCGGTGAACCGAGCAGTAAACCCGCAGGTTAGCCGTGGGGAATTTGCAGCACTGCTCAATTGAAATGAAAGGCCCGGAGAGCACCAAAAGCACTCTCCGGGCCTGTTGTTTTACTTTTCAGAAAAGTTTAATCGAGATATTGGTGGATGGGATAAGCCAGATATTCCACTTCCGGCAGTTTTTCTACCGTGATATAACCGGGAGGCGCCAGCAGTACGCTGGGGATCCGATTGACAATCGTAGCGCAGGTGTGCTCTACGGTTGCGGGCTTCTGTACAAAGAACGTGACGTCCGGTTCGCCCTTGATTTTCCAGTCGCACATGTCGCCGTCGTCAGGGCCGTATACCTTGCCGATGCACTGTGCTTCGATGATCGGCCCCTGGAAGGTTTCGGTCGTGACCACTGCGCTCATGCCGATGCAGTTGCCCTTCGGGATTGTCTCGCCGGTGGTGGCGCTGTACAGATCTGTGTCATAGAAATACGGTACGCACTTTTGCGATTGGCTCTTGATCGTCCAGCCCATTTTATTGCACAGTGCTTCGTTGGAGTTCCACACATAAGAGGGTTCCAGCACTTCGGGATGCGCGATTTTGGCTTCAAATTCTTCGGGGGTCAAGCCAACGCCGTGTGCCTGTGCCAGTGCAAGGCCATAATCCTCCACGTTATAACTCACAGCACCTTCAATGCGGTCAATACGGTGACAGCCGCCAGCCACTGTGCCGATCATGTTGATCCAGTAAATATCCTGCATGCCGGAGCCGACGATGGTACAGCCGTTGTCCTTTGCCAGACGGTCCAGCCGGTTGGTGATGGAAGCTGCCGTCGTCCAGGGATAAATTGCTTCTTCACAGGTGGTGATGACGTTGATGCCGCGGGAGGCGCAGCGCTCAAAATGCGGGAACACGTCGTCCATAAAGCTGAACAGCGTCAGCACCGCGATATCGGGGTCGCACTCGTCCAGCACTGCATCGGCGTCGCTGCGGATGGGAACACCGAGGTTCCGGCCAAGGCCTGCCCACTCGCCCACATCCATGCCGATGATCTCAGGGTTCACATCGATTGCACCGACAATATCCGCACCCTTTTCATACAGATACCGAAGGGTGTACTTGCTCATTTTTCCGCATCCATACTGTACAACACGGATTCTCTGGGGATTCATACTTCCAACCTCTTTTCTGTAAAATCTCTTGCCGGGAATTCTCCCAGCGCTGTGACTACAGTATAACAGGTTGCAGCAGGTACAATGTCAAGCATAGTTATTTACAATTATATTGAATATTATTGTTAAAAATATCCAAACAATTTTGAAAAAACATCACGGCGTAGAATCGCAAAACTCTACAGGAATTTGCAGCCGGAAGAACATGCCGCGTTCCTGCCGTGCCATCATGGGGATTTCGGCCAGCACTTCGCAGAGATAATCGCCGCAAATCCGGCAGCCCTGCCGCTCCACTTCCGCGAGCAGCCGGGCGGCATATTCGGCCTCTTTGTGAAAGTCGTCGCAGTAAATGCACAGATAGCACCCCGCCGGGATGGTTTCCGTATGTTTTTCCGGCATTAACTCCGGTTCCAGAAAAACGAAAACCTCGGTGGAATACATCTCGCGGCGCAGCAGGTATTCCCGGCGCAGGATGGTGCCCGCATTGTAAAAGCAGCTTTGGGGTAGGCCGTCCGCCATCAGGCTGCTTTGCAGCTTGCGCAGCATGTTTTCATACATCTCAATCCCATGTTCATAAAAATTCACCCCGGTATCCACCCGGTACAGCTCGCGCTTGCTGATATATTCCAGCACTATCATGCCGCAAGGCGGGGAATTGCGGTACCGCTCAAAGTTTTCAATCGTGCGGCGAATCGCGCGCTGCTGGATGTGCAGACTTCGGATTTCTTCGTCAATCTGGGCGTGCCGCCGCCGCAGGGAAGCTTCAATTTCGTTTACGTCAGGGCTTCGCAGCTGCGCCCTGATCTCCTTCAGACTCATCCCCAAAGACTTTAAATATTGAATAATGTCGAGCACTGCACTTTGGCGGATATCATAGTAGCGGTAATGGTTGTGCTCATCGCGGAACTTCGGAGAAAAAATGCCGAATTTGTCGTATAAACGCAAGGTTTGCTCAGAAACATGATTCAGCTTTGCCATTTGCCCAATGGTAAGTCGTTCAGCCATTACGAAGCCTCCTTTCGCTTTCAAACATTATACCATACATAATGTTTGAAAAGAAGCGTGCACCGCTTTTTCCGCCGGATGCTTGCAGATTTTTTTGGAAAACGCTATACTGAAAACTGACACCTGCTCCATGTGGGCAGAATCCATTATGTCAGGAGCGAATGGCTTATGGAACGAATGATTCAGGCTCCGTCCCGCTATGTCCAAACGGAAGACGGGCTCGGTAGGCTGGCCGGTTATATGATGCAGCTGGGCTGTGCTTCGGCCTATTTGCTGGCAGATGGCTTTTCTGCCAAAACATATGCGAACCTGCTGCCCAGAAGTTTTCTGGAAATGGGCGCCCGGTACCATATTGAAACGCTGCAAGGCGAATGTTGCCTGCCGGAAATCGACCGGCACTGTGCGATTTTGCGGCAGTTGGAATGTGATTGCGTCATCGGCGTGGGCGGCGGTAAAGCGCTGGATACTGCAAAAGCGGTGGCGTATTATGCGCGTCTGCCGGTGATTGTAGCGCCTACGGCGGCTTCGATGGACGGCCCGTGCAGCGGGCTCGCTGTGCTGTATACCGCCGAGGGTGTGTTTGAACGGTACCTGCATCTGCGTACCAACCCGGCTGTGGTTGTGGCAGATCTCTCCGTAATCGCAAAAGCCCCGGCGCGGCTGCTTTCGGCGGGTATGGGCGATGCGCTTTCCACCTGTTATGAGGCGGAAGCCTGCCGCCGCTCCAATGCGTTGACCGACACCGGCTCGCACAGCACGAACGGCGCACTGGCATTGGCACGCCTTTGCCGCGAAACCCTTCTGCGAGACGGTATGCAGGCACTTCTGGCGGTGGAATGCGGCGCCATTACCCCGGCGCTGGAAAATGTCGTGGAAGCCAACCTGTATCTAAGCGGCGTGGGCTTTGAAAGCGGCGGGCTGGCAGCGGCGCACGCTTTGGCAAACGGGCTCACACACTTGCCTGCCATGCGCGGGGCCATGCACGGCGAAACGGTGGCGTTCTGCACGGTTGCCCAGATGGTGCTCGAAAACCGCCCCATGCACGAATTGCGGGAAGTGCTGAATTTCTGCCGGAGCATTCGCCTGCCGGTCACGCTGGAACAGCTCGGCGCTGGGCAGTGCACCGAAGAGGAACTGCGTTTGGCGGCAAAAGCCAGCTTGGGAGATAACAGCTATATGAGCCACATGCCCTTCCCCGTAACGGAAGAGAGCGCTCTCTCGGCTTTGAAAATGGCTGATCGCCTTGGAAAACAGCTGGCAGAGGGTGATTAAAATGAAAGAACTTTATCTGATCGGCGGCCCTATGGGAATTGGAAAGACCACTGCCTGCCGTGCGGCGAAAAGTCGTCTGCAAAATTGTGTGTTTCTGGATGGTGACTGGTGCTGGGATATGAACTCCTTTCAGGTGACAGAAGAAACCAGACGCATGGTGATGGAAAATATCACCTTTTTGCTGAATCAGTTCCTTCATTGTTCGGTATTTGACCATGTTCTGTTTTGCTGGGTCATGCATCAGCAGGAAATTTTGAACGACCTGCTTTCCCGAATCGACACGCAAAACTGCCGGGTTCATTTGGTTTCTTTAGTGTGTGCACAGGAAGAACTGGAGAAGAGGGTGCAGGCGGATATTCAAAAAGGCACAAGGCAAAAAGATGCACTCGGGCGCAGTCTTGCATATCTTCCGTTGTATGAAAGCCTGAACACCTGCAAACTGGATGTAACTGGCTTGACTGCAGAGGAAACCGCAGAAAAGATCATTCTGTCGCCCGGAGAGAAAATTTCTTGACAAAGCAGGTGCTTTGCGGGTACAATAAAATTTGCGAGCAGGCTGAACAGCTGCGGGCGCCAGGCGAAAGCAGGCGTCTGAGGAAAGTCCGAGCTCCACAGGGCAAGAATAACGGCTAACGGCCGCCGGGGGTGACCCCAGGGAAAGTGCAACAGAGATATACCGCATACCTTTTGGTGTGTAAGGGTGGAAAGGCGAGGTAAGAGCTCACCAGCGTGCGGGGAACCGCACGGCTCTGCAAACCCTATTCGGAGCAACACCGCAGAGGGACAGTATGCGTCGGCCCGGCGCGTCCCGTGGAGGTGGCAACGAGCCGCGGCGGTAACGCCCGGCCAAGATAGATGGCTGTTCACGACAGAACTCGGCTTATAGGCCTGGTCGCATCTTTGAATATCGCCGTTTGATACGGAAAAATCCGCCGGTGTGTTTGGTACACCGGCGGATTTTTGTTTGATTTTAACTGATATGGATTCTAAAAAGCAAAATGCTTATACGCCGCAGTGGCCCTCTTCACATTCGGGAATTTTTCCAACAATGGGAGTCGGGTCAATGCCGCGGCGGGTATAATAGTCAGCGACCGCTGCTTTGATTGCCTGTTCTGCCAACACAGAGCAGTGCACCTTTACCGGCGGCAGCCCGTCCAGTGCTTCCATTACTGCGCGGTTGGTCAGTTTCAGCGCTTCCGAAATCGTCTTTCCCTTCACCATTTCCGTTGCCATGGAGCTGGTAGCGATGGCGGCGCCGCAGCCGAAAGTTTTGAACTTTACGTCGGTAATCACGTCGTTTTCCACCTTCAGATACATCCGCATGATGTCACCACACTTGGAGTTTCCCACCTCACCGACGCCGTCTGCGTCTGCAATTTCGCCCACATTGCGGGGGTTTGCAAAATGATCCATTACCTTTTCGCTATATAACATAAATCATACCTCTCAATTCCTGTCATTTTTAGTGATGTGATCCCACAGCGGAGACATACTCCGCAGATAAGAGACTACCTTGGGCAACTCTTCCAGAATCTGGTCGATTTCTTCTTCTGTGTTCTGGCTGCCCAGCGAAATCCGCAGCGAACCGTGTGCGATTTCGTGCGGCAGGCCGATTGCCAACAGCACATGGCTGGGGTCGAGTGAACCCGAGGTGCAGGCCGAGCCGGAGGAAGCGCAAATTCCCTTCATATCCAGCATCAGCAGCAGCGATTCACCCTCAATCCCTTCAAAGCAAAGGCTGACGTTGCCAGGCAGCCGCTGCTGCCGGTCGCCGTTCAGGCGGGAACGCGGGATTTGCAGCGCACCTTCGATCAGACGGTCGCGCATGGCGCACAGGCGACGGTTGCGCTCTTCCATCCCGGCACAGGCTTCTTCTATTGCCACGCCCAGTCCGACAATGCCGGCAACATTTTCGGTACCAGCCCGGCGGTTGCGTTCCTGTGCGCCTCCATCAATCAGGTTGGGCAGAACCAGACCCTGACGGATATACAGCGCGCCGACTCCCTTGGGAGCGTGCAGCTTGTGCCCGGAAAGCGAGAGCATGTCAATTTGCTGCGCTTTCACGTCGATGGGGACATTCCCCACAGCTTGTACGGCGTCTGTGTGGAAAAGAACACCGTGTTTGCGGCAGATTTCTGCCAGTTCGGGAATAGGCTGAATCGTGCCGATTTCATTATTGGCGTACATAATGCTCACCAGAGCCGTATCGCTGCGAATAGCAGATTCCAGCTCTTCGGGCCGGACAATGCCATTTTCGTGCACAGGCAGATAGGTTACCAAAAAGCCTTCTTTTTCCAGCGCCTGCATGGTGTGCAGAACTGCGTGATGCTCAAATGCAGTGGTGATAAGGTGCTTTTTGCCTTTTTGAGCCATCAGGTGCGCGGCGCCTTTAATTGCCCAGTTGTCGGCTTCACTGCCGCCAGAAGTGAAATAGATTTCATTCGCCTGTGCGTTCAGGCAGCGGGCAATTTTCGTGCGGGCATCCTCCATGGGCGCTTTTGCCTTGCGCCCTACCGAATAAATACTGGAGGGATTGCCGTATATTTCTTTATAGAATGGGAGCATGGCCTCCAGTACCGCCGGTGAAACCGGGGTAGTGGCGGCGTTGTCCACATAAATAACGCGTTTCATAAAGTGTTCTTCCTTTCGGGAATTTTCTTTTTTTACAATATACACTATTTTAGTCCACATTTCAAGAGGGAAATACAAGTTCAAAAAAAATTGCCAAATGGTTGAAAAACTGCCAAAAAAGAGACATGAAGGATTAAAATATGGGAAATACTACAAAAAGCCATGGAATTCTGCAGAAGCTTTTACAGCATTCCGGCAGAGAGGCAGCGTTAAATTGCTTGACACCTGTGGGGATGTACGGTAAAATAAATAAGAATGTTCAGTTCGGACTTTCGGGCTTTCCTCGAATTCAGGAAGTCCTTTTTCATATTTTCGGGCGATAGTCCCGTTTTTGGCCATGGATATATGGCTGATTTTTAAAAACTTTTCAATCTGTTGAACACATGTACAGTGAAGAAGGAACGCTGTTTGCATGGATAGGCTTTTGCGCCTGCGGAAGAGAGAACAGATTGTTTTGTTATATTTATTTCGGCACGCAGAGAACACAGTCCGGCCGCCCGTTGCGGAGGAAGGTTCTCTTGTGATGCCCTTACTGGAGGTTATTGTGTGATAAAAAAGAATACAAATTCTGCTCAGACGGCGGAAAACCGCCCCCACCGTCCTCGTGCGTCAAAGGCTGCAAAAGCGGAGAAGCCGATGGATGCACCGCTGTATCAGAAGGTTCTCCCGCCGAAACGGATGAAAGTGGCACAGCCTGCGGCAGAAGCCATGGCTGTCGCGGATGAAACGCCGGCCCGTACACGCCGCAGCGAAAATTCCCGCCCCACAAAAAATGCTTCAAAGAAAAAAGGGCGTCAAGTTCCTCAAAAGCCCTCGATGAAGGTTTATTTTCTGGGCGGTTTGAATGAGATCGGAAAAAACTTTACTTTGTTTGAGTGCGGCAACGATATGATGATCCTCGACTGCGGTATGGCATTCCCTACGGATGACATGCTGGGTGTGGATCTGGTTTTGCCGGATTTTACCTTTGCTGAGCGTAATGCGGATAAAATCCGCGGTATCGTCCTGACACACGGTCACGAAGACCATATCGGTGCGCTGCCGTATCTGCTGAAAAAAGTGAATCTGCCAATTTACGGAACCGCACTGACACTGGGATTGGTAGAAGGCAAGCTCAAAGAGCACGGCCTGCACAATAAGGTTTCGCTGCATGTCACCAACCCCGGCCAGAGTGTTAAAATGGGCTGTATGACGGCAGAATTTATCCATGTGAACCACTCGATTTCCGATGCAGTGGGCGTAGCAATTCACAGCCCTGCAGGTACTGTGGTGCATACAGGTGACTTTAAAATCGACTGTACCCCCACACAGGGAGGTATGATCGATCTGGGTCGTTTTGCCGAGCTGGGAAGAGAAGGCGTGCTGGCGCTGATGGCCGATTCTACGAATGCTGAACGCCCCGGCTATACCCAGACGGAACAGAAGGTTTTTGCAACTTTTGATAATCTGTTCAAACAGGCTGAAAAAGACCGCCTGATTATTGCAACATTTGCTTCCAATATCAGCCGTGTGCAGCAGATTATTAACTGCGCGATAAAGTATGGAAGAAAAGTAGCGCTTTCCGGCCGCAGTATGCTCAACGTAATGGGAATTGCCACCGAGTTGGGTTATCTGGATGTGCCCGATGGCGTTTTAATTGATATCGATTTGATTAACCGGTATCCCAAAGAGCAAATCGTGCTGGTAACCACCGGCAGCCAGGGTGAGCCCATGTCTGCGCTGACCCGTATGGCTTTCGCCGACCACCGCAAAGTGGAAGTTGGCCCTGGGGATACGATTATTATTTCTGCCCGCCCGATTCCTGGTAACGAGAAGATGGTCGGTACCGTCGTGGATGAACTTCTCAAACGCGGATGCAGTGTCGTATATGAGTCGATGTATGAAGTGCATGTTTCCGGCCACGCCTGTCAGGAAGAGCTCAAATTGATGCAGGGTATTGTGCGTCCCAGATATTTTATTCCCGTACATGGTGAACAGAAGCATCTGCGCAAGCATGCCAGCCTGGCCAGTGCTATGGGCATGGACAGCCAGAATATTTTCATTGGCGATGTGGGCAGCTGTGTTGAATTGAATGAAAACTATATGAAGGTTTTGCCCCCTGTACCGGCTGGTCGCGTGATGGTGGATGGCCTGGGTGTAGGCGATGTGGGCAGTATCGTGCTGCGTGACCGTAAACATCTGGGAGAAGACGGCCTGATCGTGGTAGTGTGCACGATTGCAGCAGGAACCGGTCATGTGATCTCCGGCCCGGATGTGGTCTCACGGGGATTTGTATATGTGCGTGAATCTGAGCCGCTGATGGATGAGGCGAAGAAGCTGGTATATTCCATTTTGGAGAGCAGCGCGGAGAACAACGTGCATGACTGGAGCACGCTGAAAACGCGAATCAAAGATGGTCTTTCCCGTCTGTTGTATGAGCGTACCCGCAGAAGTCCGATGATCCTTCCGATCATCATGGAAGTATAAGCAATCAGGCAGGAACTTTTTGCACAAGCCTGCATGGTCTTTCGGGTATGTTCCGCCACAGCAGAAATCGGATGTCCCGGTAGTTTGCAAAGGAGTCGTTTGAATTGAAACGTCGCAGGATTTGGATCTCATCTCCTATCTATTATGCGCTGGCAGCTGCCATGCTTTTCATGGCAGCGATCAGCTTTTACTGGAGCCCTATTGCATTTGTAGTAGAGACAGTATTGGCGGCGGCAGCGTGTATTGTAGTACTGGTAGGGGAAAAAAGGTTTAAAATGCATATCGGCAGTGCAGTTCGGGCTGCTAAGAACGTGCTTACTGCACAGGACTACGAGGCGCTGAACACGTTTTCCATACCGGTAGCCGCTACAGCTGAAGAAGGCGACCTGGTATGGGCGAACGAAGTTTTCTTACAGGCAATCAGTGGCCGAAAGGATATCCGGGGCGATAATGTGCTCCGCTTTATCTATCCCAAAACGCTGCATCAGGTCATTTCTGACCATGGCGCAAATGTCAAAATTCAGGATCGGGAATATACCGTCCATGCAGTCCGCACGATCCGCGGATATGTTCTGTATTTTATCGATGATACCTATTACAAGGAAATTAACCGGCAATACAATGAAAGAAGACCGGTCGTCGCCATTATGGCGTTTGACAACCGCGAAGAACTCGCCCGAGATTCTTCCGGTATGGAAGATGCCCGCATTGCCTCTGAGGTAGAAAATGTTCTGACACAATGGGCGTTGGATATGGGCGGTTTTTTGAAAAAGCTTTCAGGTGGGCGTTTTCTGATGATGACAGATGAAGCCCATATTGTAGCAGCCAAAGAAAAACGTTTCGAAATCCTTGATAAAGTCCGCGAAATCAAAACTTTGGAAAACCGCCGTGCCACCGTTTCAATCGGTGTGGGACGTGGCGCCGCCGATTTGCAGGAAAGCGAACATTGGGCACGCCAGGCGTTGGATATGGCGCTGGGACGCGGCGGCGATCAGGTTGCAGTAAAGCAGAAAGATGACACGTATGAGTTTTTCGGGGGCCTTTCCAAGGGCGTTGAGAAACGCGACAAAGTTCGCACCCGTGTTATCGCTGCGACACTTTCTGACCATATCAATGCCAGTGATGTGGTGCTGATTATGGGTCATAAATTCAGCGATCTGGATTCTGTTGGTTCAGCAGTGGGCATGTGGAGCGCTGTGACAAAAGGTCTGGGACATGAAGCGTTTATTGTCATTGACAGAGAACAGTCATTGGCAAAACAGATCATCGTCAGTATGGAAAAAGTCACGCAGGACCGCAAGATTTTTATTGAACCCTGGGAAGCACAGGCAATGATTACCGGGCGCACCCTGCTGATTGTGGTGGATACCCATTCGCCCACCTTTGTAGAAAGTCCGGATGTTTTACGTCAGGTGCCGCGTGTAGTTGTTATTGACCATCATCGTATGATGGTCAAGCATATCGACAACGCGATTGTGTTTTATCATGAGCCATATGCCAGCTCAGCCTCTGAAATGGTTGCTGAGTTGGTACAGTATATCAGCAGCAATTGCTTGGGCCGCGTAGAGGCAGAAGCTTTGATGGCGGGAATTATGCTCGACACCAAGAGTTTTGTACTGAAAACCGGCGTGCGTACCTTTGAGGCTTCGGCTTATCTGCGCCGGCGCGGTGCCGATACCGTGGAAGTCAAGCGTCTGTTCTCAAATAGCATTGATACATATAAGGCAAAATCGCAGCTGGTTTCCAGCGCCGAAATTTACAATAACTGTGCGATTGCCTGCTCTTCCGAAAATATCCCCGATATCCGGGTGGCTTCGGCACAGGCGGCAGATGAACTTTTGTCCATTCAGGGGGTTACTGCTTCCTTTGTGCTCTTCCAGAGTGGAAATTCGGTGAGTATTTCTGCACGCTCTTTGGGCGATGTCAACGTACAGATTTTGATGGAAGCACTGGGCGGCGGTGGTCATCTGACTATGGCAGGCGCGCAGCTGGAAAATTCAACGCTGCGGGATGCACGTCAGCAGCTGATCGTAGTTTTGAACGAACAGCTGGAATCTGCCACACAACATACGATGTAACGACATTTTTTGTCGTTTCTAAAAATAAAAATAATACCGGCATTGTCCGGCTGTCATGTAAAAAGAAAGGAATGATATTGTTATGAAGGTAGTACTGCTTGCAGATGTAAAGGGCAGCGGAAAAAAGGGAGAGCTTGTCAATGTGTCCGATGGCTATGCCCGCAACTTTTTGTTCCCCAGAAAGCTGGCCAAAGAGGCTAACGCACAGGCTATGAACGAGCTGAAAAACGCTGAAGAAGCAAAAGCGTATAAGATTAAGACCGAAACCGAGGCAGCCCAGAAGGCCGCTGCGATTCTGGAAGGCAAGACCGTAAAGGTAACCGGCAAAGCCGGCCAGGGCGGCCGCCTGTTCGGTTCTGTAACCGGCAAGGAAATTGCCGAAGCGCTGAAACAGCAGTTCAAGGTAGAAGTGGACAAGAGAAAAATCTCTGTGGACGGCGATATCAAGGCATTTGGCAACTATCCCTGCGAAATCAAGCTGTATGCCGGAATCACCGCCAAGATGTATGTAATGGTGGGCGAAAAAGAGTAATTTCGCAAGCAACGGGATTCGTCAGGAGAAAATTTTGTGAGTACACATAGAAAATGACCGGCGTTTTCCATCAGAAAACCTGACAGTCCGCTGCTGTCAGGTTTTTTCCGGTTTTCAACTCTGGTTCAGCTGGAATTTTGGAAAGGAGTGAACAAAGTTGCCGGAAAGTAACAATACAGGTGCGCTGCATACGCAGTCGGTTCCCGGTATGGCAATGCCGTTCAGCCCGGAGGCCGAGCAGTCGGTTTTGGGGGCGATCCTTTTGGATTCCTCCTGTATGGATCGGGTAACAGAACATATTCCGAGGGCAGAGTATTTTTATCAGGTGAATAACGCCCTGATTTACGAAGCAATGTTAAGCCTTTTCACAGCTGGGCGTCCCGTGGATTTTGTCACGGTTCTGGAACAGCTGAAAGAAAACGGCGATTTTGATGAATCTTCCGGTAAGGTTTATCTGATGCAGCTGGCGCAATTTGTGCCTCTGATTTCCCATGTGGAAGACTATGCGAAAATTGTCCGCGATAAATATGATTTGCGCACGCTGATTCTGGCAGCGCGGGGGATTTTGGATGATGCGATAGAGGGAAGCACAGATGCCTCTACTCTGCTGGATTCTGCGGAACAGCGCATATTTGATATCCGGCGGGGAAAAAATATGCAGGGGCTTCAGCCATTGAACGAAGTAATTATCGAAACCTTTGACCGCTTGGATCGGCTGAATTCTCCTGACAAAGATTTATACCGCGGAATTCCTACCGGAATTGGTGAGCTGGATGATACTATTACCGGACTGAACCGTTCGGATTTGATTATTCTTGCGGCCCGTCCCGGTATGGGAAAAACCAGTTTTGCATTAAACATTGCGCGGCATGCAGCGGTGACCGCCAGAAAGAGAGTGGCGTTTTTTTCACTGGAAATGAGCCGGGAGCAGCTGGCTTCCCGTCTGCTTTCCACAGAAGCGCTGGTTTCGGGCACCAAACTGCGTACCGGCGAGTTAAAAGAAGGCGAATGGGCGCGCTTGATTGAGGGTGGAGATATCCTCTCAAAAGCGCCTATCTATTTGGATGATAATTCCAGTATCACTGTGCCGGAAATGAAGGCGAAAATTCGCCGGCTGAAAGATGTTGATCTGGTTATTATTGACTATTTGCAGCTGATGAACAGCGCCAAGCGTATCGACAACCGTGTACAGGAAATTTCGGAGATTACGCGAAATCTCAAGATTATGGCAAAAGAGCTGAATGTTCCGGTAATTACGCTGTCCCAGCTGGCTCGTGCCAGTGAAAAGCGTACCGAACACCGTCCTGTTCTCTCTGACCTGCGTGATTCCGGTTCTATCGAACAGGACGCCGACATCGTTCTGTTTTTGTATCGCGAAGACTACTATCAGAACGAAAACAGCCCTGATGAAGACAGCGATAAAAACAGCGGTGAATGTATCGTGGCGAAGAACCGTCACGGTGAGTTAAAAACTGTGCAGCTGCATTGGCAGGGTGAGTTCATGCGTTTTACCTCGCAGGAGATGTTCCGTCATGAATGAGATTTTGCACAAGGTGCAGAAATGGACAGAACAATATAAAATGTTTCCACTATCTGGTAGGGTAGTAATTGCCCTGTCTGGCGGTGCCGATTCCATTGCTATGACACACCTGTTGATGCAATTTTTGCCAAAGGAACGCATTGTGTGTGCCCATGTAAACCATGGGATTCGTGGGGAAGAGGCAAACAGCGACGAAGCTTTTGTGAGCAGTTGGTGTGAACAAAATGGGCTGGATTTGCAGGTGCTGCATGCAGATGTTCCGTCAGAAGCACAAAAAAGCGGTGAAGGATTGGAAGCCTGCGGCAGGCGATTGCGCTATGCTTTTTTTGAAGAATTGGCCTGTGAAGAGAATGACCGTATCGCTACCGCCCATACGCGCAGCGATCAGGCGGAAACAGTGCTTCTTCATCTGATTCAGGGAGCAGGTGCACGCGGCCTTTCAGGTATCCCGCCGGTGAGAGATAAAATTATCCGGCCGATTCTCAGCCTTGACCGCGCAGATGTTGAAGCGTACTGCCGGACGAATGGGCTTGCTTTTCGGACAGACAGCACGAATTCAGATGTGGCATATACGCGCAACCGGCTGCGGCATCAGGTGCTTCCTCTTCTGCGGGAGATGAATCCCAACCTGGAGCAGTCTCTGGAGCGCACAGCACTTTCACTGAGCCGAGATTCCGCATGTCTGGAACAGATGGCGCATCAGGCATTGGAAACGGCGCGCGTCAAAGATGGGCTTTCTGCGGCGGCGATTCGCAGCGTGCCGGATGCAGTGGCGATTCGTGTGCTTTCCCTTTATTTTCAAGAATGCGGATGTCCGCGTCCCGAAGCTATCCACCTGGAGCAAGCGCTGGCGGCGTTGCACAAAGGCAGCGGAAGATTGAATCTGCCCGGCGGGTTGGAATTGAATGTCTGGCATGACCGGCTTTGTTTGGCTGCGATAAAAACTGTACCGGAAAAAGGTACAGAAATTCGTGTAACCGGCTCACAAACCAGACTTTGGGACGGCAGAATCCTGTTTCTGGAAGTTTTTCCGGTTTCTGAAATCAAAAACCGCATAAAATTTCATAATTTGTTATTTCCTATTTTGATGGACTATGATACAATAACACGTAGTCGGAAAATATTAACGGTTAGAACTCGCCGTGCGGGCGACCGTTTTTCTCCGGCAGGAAGAGGGATCAGCAAGTCCCTCAAAAAATTTTTCAGCGAACAGCGGGTTCCTGCAGCAAAGCGAGAACATCTTGTGCTTTTGGAAATGGATGGCGAATTGCTGTGGGTCGAGGGGTTCGGTGTGTGTGACCGATGTAAGGTTCGTCCCAATACCCAAAATGTCCTGATTCTCCGTTTGGAGGAGGGAAAGGAATTTGTTAGCGATACCGAATAATAGAGGGGCTTTGCGGCTCCGGGAAAGGCGTGACAGCAATGGCACAAAACACAAATAACAGTATGATGCAGGATATTCAGGAAGTTCTTCTCAGCGAAGAAAAACTTCAGCAGATCGTCCAGGATATTGGTGCCCAAATCAGCCGTGATTACGAGGGGAAAAAGCTCCTGATGGTAAGTATCCTCAAGGGCTCTGTTGTATTCATGGCAGACTTAATGCGGGCAATCACGATTCCCTGCCGCATTGATTTTATGGCAGTTTCCAGCTACGGTTCCGGCGCAAAAACCTCCGGTGTCGTCAAGATTATCAAAGATTTGGATATTCCGCTGGAAGGCTATGACCTTCTGATTGTGGAAGATATTCTGGACAGCGGCATGACGCTGAGCTACATAGTGGACATACTGAAATCCAGAGGCCCCAAAAGCATCCGGATCTGCACCCTGTTTGACAAGCCGGAGCGGCGTATGGCAGAAGTAAAGGCCACTTATGTGGGCACGCAGGTTCCCGATGCATTCATCGTGGGCTATGGCCTTGATTATGATGAAAGATATCGCAATCTTCCTTTTGTGGGCATTTTAAAGCCCGAGGTTTATGGCGAATAAAATACAGGTTTTGCAGAATGCAGGCCCCGAAGGAGTGAAGTAAATTTTGGATAATAAAAAGACCGTCCGCAATATTGCGATCTATCTTGGAATTCCGATTTTGCTGTTTGTCATCATTTTTATGCTGCTCAGCAATCGTCAGGTGCAAACCACCTATAAGTACTCGGATATTTTGAATTACTTTGAGTCTGAGCAGGTTACGGCCTATCAGTTGGACTGGGGTACCGGTGAAATGCTGCTCAATGTGACAGAAGATGGAAAAGAAAAGAAGATCGGCTATGTAGTCCCCAGTGTGCTGAAATTTGACAGCGACGTGCGGGAGTACATCCAGTCTTACAACGAAAATCATCCTGATAACAAGATGGTTCAGGATATTCGCCGTCCTGCTGAAACCAGCTGGATTGTGAGCCTGTTGCCCACGATTTTGCTGTTTGGCGGTTTGATTTTCTTCTGGTGGTTTATGTACCGCCGCATGAGCGCCAGCATGGGCGATGCCGGCAAGCAGATGAATTTCGGCAAGGCCAAGATTAAAAATATGAATGATGAAAAGCGCAAGACCACCTTTGCCGATGTGGCCGGCGCTGACGAAGAAAAAGAAGAGCTTCAGGAAATCGTAGAATTCCTGAAGAACCCGAAAAAGTACAACGAACTGGGCGCTCGTATTCCCAAGGGCGTTTTGCTGGTGGGCCCTCCTGGTACCGGTAAAACGCTGTTGGCTCGTGCAGTAGCCGGTGAGGCTGGCGTACCCTTCTTCTCCATTTCCGGCTCTGATTTTGTGGAAATGTTCGTTGGTGTGGGTGCTTCCCGTGTCCGCGACCTGTTTGATCAGGCCAAAAAGAATTCCCCCTGCATTATCTTTATTGATGAGATTGATGCCGTGGGCCGTCAGCGTGGCGCTGGTTTGGGCGGCGGCCACGATGAACGTGAGCAGACTTTGAACCAGTTGCTGGTTGAAATGGACGGTTTCGGTGCAAATGAAGGCGTCATTATGATTGCCGCCACCAACCGCCCCGACATCCTCGACCCTGCTTTGATGCGTCCCGGCCGTTTTGACCGTCAGGTCATGGTGGGCTATCCCGACATCAAGGGTCGTGAGGAAATTCTGAAAGTCCACGCGAAAGGCAAGCCGATTGCACCTGATGTGGAGCTCAAGACCATTGCAAAATCTACCGCAGGCTTTACCGGTGCTGATCTGGAAAACCTCTTAAATGAAGCTGCACTGCTGGCTGCCCGCCGGAATCTCCGCGCTATCACCATGACGGAGATTGAAGAGGCTACCATCAAGGTAGTGGTGGGCACTGAAAAGAAGAGCCGCGTGATGTCTGATAAGGAAAAGAAGCTCACCGCCTACCATGAGGGCGGCCACGCAATTACCACTTACTACTGCAAACATCAAGACCCAGTGCACCAGATTTCTATTATCCCGCGCGGTATGGCTGGCGGTTATACCATGCATCTGCCTACCGAGGATCGCTCTTATCAGAGCCGCAATGAAATGCTGGAAAGCTTGATCGTGCTGCTGGGTGGCCGTGTAGCAGAAGCTTTGGTGCTGGAAGATATTTCCACCGGCGCCTCCAATGATATCGAGCGTGCAACACAGACCGCTCATTCCATGGTCACCAAATACGGTATGAGCGATACGCTGGGGCCGATCAAGTACGGTTCCGATAACTCTGAACCTTTCCTGGGCCGTGATATGGGCCATATCCGCAATTATTCCGAAGAGACTGCTTCCAAGATTGATGCAGAAGTCAAGCGTATGATCGATAACGCTTATCAGCAGACAGAAGATATTCTGCGTCTGCATATGGATCAGCTGCATCAGGTGGCACAGTATCTGTTCCGCAACGAGAAGATGAGCGGAGAAGAATTTGCCAAAATGATGGAAAGCGGCAGTACTGACAGCGGAAACGGAGACGATTACTGGAAGGTAGATGAGAACACTCCGGCGCCTGAAAATCTGTAAAACAGGCGATTCTGACGAATGAAAATTCATGAAAAGGGAAGGCTTTTCCAAAAGCCTTTCCTTTTTCGTGTGTAAGGCGACATTCGGTTTTTTGTAGGCGTGTCCAGAAGAAAAGAAAGACTTTACATTCACGGAGCAGCTCAATTTGTCTTTTGATTTATCCGCGCGGACTTGTATCCGATTTCCGCTGTAATTGTAAAAAGGAGGCCAGTCTATGGCAAAAAAACCTGCCTATGGCAACGACAGTATTTCTGCCCTCAAAGGCGCCGATCGTGTGCGCCGCCGTCCTGCCGTTATTTTCGGTTCCGACGGCCTCGAGGGCTGTGAACATTCGATTTTTGAAATCCTCTCTAACTCCATCGACGAGGCCAGAGAGGGTTTTGGCAATAAGATTATCGTCACTCGCTATGAAGATCACTCCGTCGAGGTGGAGGACTTCGGCCGTGGCATCCCGGTGGATTTTAACCAGCGGGAGCAGCGCTATAACTGGGAGTTGGTGTTCTGCGAGATGTACGCCGGCGGCAAGTATAATAACGCGCAGGGCGGCAGCTATGAGTATTCTCTGGGTCTGAATGGCTTGGGTTTGTGCGCTACCCAATATTCCTCTGAGTATATGGACGTGGATATTCGCAGCGGCGGCAGCCGGTATACCCTGCACTTTGAAAAGGGCGAAAACGTGGGCGGCCTGCATCGGGAGGATTATTCCAAGAAGGATACCGGCAGCCGGATTCGCTGGAAGCCCGATTTGGAGGTGTTCACCGACATTGACGTGCCCGCGGAGTACTATCTGGATATCATCAAGCGCCAAGCCATTGTCAATGACGGCGTGACGTTTATTTTCCGGAACCAGGTTAACGGCAAGTTTGAAACCACCGAGTTTTCTTATGAAAACGGTATCGTGGATCATGCCAAGGAGCTGGCTGGCGAAGACAGCTTGACTTCCGTTCAATTCTGGCAGACCGAGCGCAAAGTACAGGACAGAGCTGACAAACCGGAATATAAAACAAAAATCAACGTGGCCGTGGCCTTTTCTAACAAGACCCACGCAGCGGAATACTATCACAATTCCAGCTGGCTGGAACACGGCGGTGCACCGGATAAGGCCGTGCGCAATGCCTTTGTCTATCAGATCGATGCATATCTCAAGCAGACCGGGAAATACAATAAAAACGAGAGTAAAATCACTTTCCCCGACGTGGAGGACTGCCTGATTATTGTCATTTCCTCTTTCTCCAACGTGACTTCTTATGAGAACCAGACCAAAAAGGCCATCACCAACAAGGGTATTCAGGAAGCCATGGTGGAAATGCTCCGCCATCAATTGGAGATTTACTTTATTGAGAACCCCATGGACGCAGACAAAATCGCTGGACAGGTGCTCATCAATAAGCGCAGCCGCGAGGATGCTGAAAAAACCCGTCTGAACCTCAAAAAGAAGCTCACCAGTAATATGGATATGACCAGCCGGGTGGCAAAGTTTGTGGACTGCCGCAGCAAAGACCCTGCCCAGCGGGAAATCTTCATCGTGGAGGGCGACTCGGCATTGGGCGCCTGTAAGCAGGCACGAAACCCGGATTTTCAGGCCATTATGCCCATTCGGGGTAAGATTTTGAACTGTTTGAAGGCCGATTACGACAAGATTTTCAAAAGCGAGATTATCACTGACCTGATTAAAGTGTTGGGCTGCGGTGTACAGGTAAAATCTAAAGCCAACAAGGAGCTTTCTTCTTTTGATATTAACGCTCTCCGGTGGAATAAAGTCATTCTCTGCACCGATGCCGATGTGGACGGCTTCCAGATTCGCACGCTGCTTTTGACGATGCTTTACCGGCTGACCCCTGATTTGATTCAGGCCGGGAAGGTGTTTATCGCGGAATCTCCTCTGTATGAAATCACCTGCAAAGACGACACTTATTTTGCCTATAACGAGCGGGAAAAGGATGAATTCCTGAAAAAGCTGGAAGGGAAGAAGTTCACCATCCAGCGCTCCAAGGGACTGGGTGAAAACGAGCCGGACATGATGAGCTTGACCACCATGAACCCGGAAACCCGCCGTCTGATTAAAGTGCTGCCCACCGATGCAGAGCAGACCGCTGCGGTGTTTGATTTGCTGCTGGGAGATAACCTCACTGGCCGAAAGAGCCACATTGCCGAAAATGGCCATCTGTATATTGACGATTTGGATATTTCATAAGAAAGGGGACGGGAGAAATGGCGAGAAAACGAAGCGACAGCCAGCCTGCCCGGCGTACCGCCAAACCGAAGGGCTATATTGCCGGAGCCGGTGAAGTGGTGGAGCAGCGGATTACCGACACGCTGGAAAAGAACTATATGCCCTATGCCATGAGCGTCATCATGTCCCGGGCCATCCCGGAAATCGACGGATTTAAGCCTTCTCATCGAAAATTGCTTTACACAATGTATAAAATGGGGCTGCTTAATTCTGGACGTATAAAAAGTGCCAACATTGTGGGCCAGACCATGAAGCTGAATCCGCATGGCGATGCGGCAATTTATGATACGATGGTGCGTCTGTCCCGTGGCTACGAGGCGCTTTTGCACCCCTATGTGGATTCCAAGGGTAACTTTGGTAAGTTTTATTCCCGGGATATGGCGTGGGCTGCTTCCCGATACACAGAAGCGCGTCTGGACGCGTTGTGCCAGGAGCTGTTCAAGGACATCGATAAAGACACTGTAGACTTTGTGGACAACTACGACAACACCATGAAGGAGCCGACCTTGTTGCCTGCCACCTTCCCGTCGGTGCTGGTAAATGCCAACACCGGTATCGCCGTGGGCATGGCCAGTTCCATCTGTCCCTTTAACTTGGCGGAAGTGTGTCAAACCACCATCGCCCGGATGCGTGACCCGGAGCACGATCTCCTTTCCACTTTGTTGGCACCGGATTTCCCTGGCGGCGGTCAGATTATTTTTGACCGCAAGGCTATGGAGGATGTGTACCGTACCGGCCGTGGCGGCATCCGGGTGCGTTCCCGGTATACTTATGATAAATCGGCCAACTGCATCGATATCACCCAGATTCCGCCCACTACCACCATCGAGGCGATTGTAGAAAAGGTCATCGAGCTGGTGAAGCAGAGTAAAGTGAAGGAAATTGCCGACGTCCGTGACGAAAGCGGTCTGGAAGGCCTGAAAATCACCATTGACCTGAAACGCGGCGTTGACCCGGACAAGCTGATGCAGCGGCTTTTCAAAATGACGCCTCTGGAAGACACCTTTTCCTGTAACTTTAACGTGCTGATTGCCGGTACCCCTAAGGTGTTGGGTGTGGGCGAGTTGCTGGACGAGTGGACGGCATTCCGTATTGAATGTGTGCGCCGCCGGACTTATTACGATTTGCAGCAGAAACAGCAGAAATTGCACCTGCTGCGGGGCTTGCAGGCGATTTTGCTGGACATTGACAAGGCCATTGCCATTGTGCGGGGTACAGAAGAAGAGCAGGAAGTGGTGCCCAACCTGATGATTGGTTTTGGCATCGATGAAACCCAGGCTGAGTATGTGGCAGAAATCAAGCTGCGTCATCTGAACCGGGAGTATATCCTCAAGCGCACGGAAGAGATTGACCAGCTGGAAAAAGATATCGCCAATTTGCAGGCAATCTTGGAATCCAAAACCCGGGTGAAAAATATCATTATTCGGGAACTGGAGGCCGTAGCGAAAAAGTATGGCCAGCCGAGAAAAAGCCAGCTTCTTTATGCGGACGAGATTGAGGAGTATTCTCCCGAAGAGGATGTACCGGATTATGCGGTGAATCTGTTCTTTACGGCAGAAGGATATTTCAAGAAAATCACACCCCTTTCTCTGCGTATGAGCGGCGAGCAGAAGCTGAAAGAAAACGATCATATCACCCAGCAGGTGGAGACCACCAACAACACAGAGCTTTTGTTCTTTACCGATAAATGTCAGGTGTACAAGACCCGTGCCAGCGAGTTCTCGGACACCAAAGCCAGTGTGCTGGGAGATTATATTCCCGCCAAGCTGGGAATGGAAGAGGGCGAGAGCGCTGTTACTATGACGGTAACGAAAGACTATGCAGGCTTTATGCTGTTTGTGTTCGAAAACGGCAAAATAGCGAAAGTGGAAATGAGTGCTTATGCCACCAAAACCAACCGGAAGAAGCTGGTAGGTGCTTACAGTGACAAATCCCCGCTGACAGCGGCGCTTTATGTACCACAGGATTGCGAAATTTTGCTTACTTCATCGGCAGGCCGCCTGTTACTCATGCATACCGGTTCTATCCAGAGTAAATCCAGCCGGAACACCCAGGGTGTGGCAGTGATGACACTCAAACGAGGACAGAAAGTCATCCGAGCGCAGGTTTACGAAGAGGAAATGCTGAAAAAGCCCGACCGTTACCGTAAGACCATTCCCGCATTGGGTGCCATGCCCGCTGCAGAAGAGACACAGGGTGAGCAGCTGAAGCTATAAAAAAACCCCTTCCGGAATATTTCCCGGAAGGGGCGGACAGAATCTTCTCCGTGCAAACGCCTTTCCGCAGAAGATTCTGCCCTTAGAATCCCCGTTTTTTTGGCGGATATGCAGAGATTTTTAAATAAATTCCACTTGTATGCCGGAAACGCTTGCGAACATTCTGGCTTTGTGGTATGATACAAAAAGTAAGCTTATATTCAGGAGGCGGCAAGCTATGAGCGCAATTCAGATTGTATTCGGTGCTGTATTGCTTTTGTTTTCCATTGGTATTATCATCATTGTCCTGCTGCAGGAAGGCCATCAAAAGAATGTCGGTGTTGTAACCGGCGGTGCGGATACTTTTTTCTCTAAGAACAAGGCCCGTTCTATCGATGCATTCCTCGCAAGATGGACGAAAGTAATCGCCATTGGATTCTTTGCACTGGTGATTTTGATTAACATCATCATGTATTTCAGCGCCTGAGACAGGTGAAGAAAATGCCCCGCTGCTGTTTTTGCATGGCGGGGCCTTTTTCTGCTTGTTGATAAGCCTGCCCTCTGTTACCTAAATGGAAGTTTTGAGTATGTGTGCAGAGAAATGTAAAGGAAAGAGAATTTTTGTATGGGAAAAAAAGATAGGATTGAAAAGGAAATAAAACAGATTTTGCAGCATGCGCATGGCAGCATGACGGCTAAAGAACTGCGCAGGCAGGCTGGCGTAAAGGATAAAAGCCGTTTCCGTCAGGTTCTGGACGAAATGAAGGGAAAAGGAAAAATCACGATCAGCCGCAGCCATGTAGTAGAATTGGTTCGCGAAGAAAACACCAAAACGGCGACGATTGTTTCGCTTTCCAAGGGTTTTGCATTTGCCCGACCGGAAGGAGACGAACCGGATATTTTTGTTCACAGCAGCAATTTAAACGGCGCATTGCTGGGCGATGTTGTCCGGATACTCCCTGTGATGGACGACCCAAAAGGCCCCAGTGGACGTGTGCTGAAAATTTTGAATAAAAAAGAACAGCGTACAACAGGTACCATTGTACGCGACGGTTTTTATTTTTCGCTGCGTGCCGATTGTGCTGTGCGGTACGATATTTCGATTATGGATCGCGACCTGCTGGGCGCAAAAGAGGGCGATAAGGTGATGGCAGAGCTGTACACCCGCCCCGGCGGGGACCGCCTGTTTGCCCGTGTGGTTAAAATTTACGGCAAAGGTTCCAGCGCCCGTGTGTGTGCAGACGCTATCTTGGAGCAGAATGACATCCCCGCAGTGTTTCCGAAGGAAGTATTGGAAGAAGCCGAAGCAGTGGGAAGCCGCCCGATTTCTGATGAAGACCGCAAGGGACGCCTGGACTTGCGGAAACTGGCGATTTTTACCATCGACAGCGCCTCCGCCAAAGATTTGGACGATGCCATTTCCGTCAGCCGGACGCGTTCGGGCGGGTATAAGCTGGGCGTGCATATTGCAGATGTGTCACATTATGTAAAAGAAGGTTCCCGACTGGATGCCGAAGCAATTTCGCGCGGAACCTCGGTGTATTTTGCCGACCGCGTAGTGCCTATGCTGCCCGAAGCGCTCTCTAACGGCGCGTGTTCGCTTAATGCAGGAGAAGACAAGCTGACTTTTTCTGCAATCATGTATTTGGACGGAGAGGGCAACCTGGAGAAATATGAATTCCGTAAGAGTATCATCCATTCCAAGGTACGCGGCGTATACAGCGAAGTCAACGAGATTTTTGCCAAAACTGCCTCCAAAGAGCTGCGGCAGAAGTACGCACCGGTGATTCGCGGTTTGAATGTTGGAAGGGAGCTGGCCAATATCCTCAAGCGCCGTGCCAAAGAGCGCGGCTATATGGAGCTTGACAGCGTAGAGCCTGAATTCACACTGGATAACAACGGCATTTGCGTGGATGTAAAGCCCCGTCATAGCGGGGAATCAGAGCAGATGATCGAACAGCTGATGATCTGCGCCAATCAGGCAGCAGCCAAATTGGCACAAGATAAGGGAATCCCCTTTGTTTATCGCGTTCACGGCCATCCGGAACAGCGCCGGATCGACACACTGGTGGAACTGTTGGATGCGCTGGGCGTCAGTGCCAGGGAAATCCGTCAAGGAGAACCCAAAACCAGGGATTTTGCCGCTATCCTGGAGCGGGTACAGGGTACTCCCACCCAGCGGGTGGTTTCTCACCAGCTGCTGCGCACCATGGATAAGGCCCGGTATTCCACAGAACCGATTGGCCACTTTGGGCTGGCGCTGGCGGATTACAGCCATTTTACTTCCCCAATCCGCCGGTATCCTGACACGGCGATTCATCGAATTTTGTCTGCACTGGCCGAAAAGAAAAGCCCGGCAGAGATTACCCGTCATTTTGCCGCCTTTGCACAGACTGCTTCAGAGGAATCCTCTCGTCTGGAAGTGCGTGCCATGACCGCAGAGCGCGCCGCGGAAGACTGCTATATGGCCGAGTATATCCGCCAGCACATTGGCGAAGAATTTACCGGCGTAATCAGCGGCGTAACCTCCCGCGGTGTTTTTGTCCAGCTGCCCAGCAGCGTAGAGGGCTTTGTGCCGGTGGACAGCTTTGAGGGCTGCCGGTTTGTATTTGACGGCATGATTACCCAGTACGACGAGCTGAGCCGCCGCAAACTGACCATTGGACAGGAACTTCGTATCCGGGTAGCGGCGGCAGATGTAGCGACCGGACGCATCGATTTCCTCCCGGCAGAGGGAGACGCTGATTGATAACATCCTTTGCTCAGAAAAACAAGATTTTTTGATATGCCATGCGCCTTTTGGAAATCTTCCGAAAGGCGCATTTCTTTGTGCAGAGCTGTATATTTTCTGGAATATTTGTCCACCATAAAAGCATATCCATCATACAGGTGATCGAAAAAAGGATATGGAAAGGCGGAAAACAGCATGGAACTGGCCCTGAAACTGGCGCAGGTAATGCGGAGAACAGAGAAAAACGAAGCGCAGGAGGAGTCGGAACAGCTGCTGCGGGAAATACGGGAAATCAATCGGGAGATCTCGCGCAATGAAGGGTGGTTTTCGGAAGAAATGGATGAAGACCTGATCGACTCCTGTGTTTATCAGGGGCAGGCATTGCGGGCAAGATACCGGTATCTGATGCGTATGGCTCGGCAGAAACAGGTGTGTGCACAGCTTTTTTCATAAAAAGGACGGTCGCCAAAAACAATGCAGGGGGACTGGATATGCCGGATCTGAAAGTTTTGTGGGTTGCCGCAGGCGTGTTGGTGCTGCTGGTAGTTTTGCAGCTTTGTGTAGGGAACAAAAAGCCGGTGCGCAGTGCAGTAGGGGGAGTCCTGCTGGGATGGCTGGCGCTCTTAGCGGTCAATGTCACGGGTACATTTACGGGCGTAACGCTGCCTGTCAGCGTGCTGAGCGTGGGTGTTTCTGGCGCCGCAGGGATTCCCGGTGTGACCATGCTGGTGCTGCTGGATATGATCCTGGCTTGAATATCAATGAAAATTCCAGCAGCAGTTCCGGCTTTTGCCGGCGCCGCATATAGTAGAACACAGGGGGTGCCGGTATGGTCAGTGTGTATTATCGTGTGAAAGCAGGAGAAACCCTTCTGCAAATTGCCCGCAGATATAAAACGACACCAGAAGAATTGATTCGTCTCAACGGGTTAAAAGCTGGCGGTGTGATAGCAGAGGGGAGCAGAATTCGAATCCCGGTACAAACCGCACAAAAGGAGCCAGAAAATAATTTGCGCTGGATTATCGTTTATCCAAAAGAGACTATAGAACAGGCGGCACGGCGCGGTGGTATCAGTATAAAGCTTCTTTGCTGGCTGAATGGGCTTCGGCCAGACGCCAGGCTGTATGCAGGACAGCGTTTGCAAATCCGTCCATAAAAAAATCCTGACAACTCACAAAGAGCTGTCAGGTTTTTTTTATGGAAGAATGGTATAGACGAGATTTTCCCACAGCAGCCGGGTGCCTTCGCTGATTTCCTCCGGCAACAGCGCCCGTGCCACCAGCAGCGGCTCTTCGTCGGGCAGGTCTGTACGCTGCAGGAGTGCATAGTCTCCGTCAATACGAATAACGAGGTAGGTATAAGGTCCCATAAATATCTCCTTTCTTCAGCATTCGTATAATTCTTTCAGCTTTTGCTGCAAATATGCAGCGGTTTCTTCCCGGGTGTATACCAGCCCGGTCTCCGGTAAATATTCCAGAAAATCACAGATGGAGTAAACCAGGCTCTTTTCATGAATCACTACCGAGATCGGCCCATGATGGGGGTGAAGACAGTTGCAGGAAAGATTTTGCTCGTCAGAAATAAAGAAATTGAGTGCATGCGACATCCGAAATTTATCGGAATGGATGAGATAGGGGATATAATAACCTTTCTGCATACAGTCAATCATCCTGCGCAGCAGTTCTTTTCGAAAGGTCTTGGGAAGAGGCTCATAAATTTCATCGGGGAGCTCATCGATATGTCCCGTCTGGAGAAAGTTTTCCAATCCTTCTGCTGTAAAGAAAGAAGTATTTTTGCGTTTTCCGTTTAACAGACTGATTTGTTTTTGATGGCCATTAAAAAACAATAGGATCTGTTCCCTGTTGGGAAGATTCGAATGCAGCTGTTTTTCCACAATATCCATCGTGTAGAAAAAGCCCCAGCAGGGAGATGGCTGAAGAGAATAACTCATATTCGGATACGCGGGAAGCCAGCGGTTATAGTCCCAAAATTGTGCCATCCGGTTGCTTTGGATTGCAAAAATAGGCCTGCATTCCGCACGGATTTCGTCAAAAATGCGTTGATAAACAGCCAGTGTATCCGATTGAGAAATCTGCATAGCTTTTTCTCCATCCTGCGACAGACAGATTACCGAATTTTGTCCCAGGATAAACCACGGAAAGACAGCATGACGGCTCATGTGAGAGGTCACAGAATCGTAATAAAACCATCCGGAATAAAGACACGGGCTCAGCAGGAATGGCAAAAGAGTACGTATGCATTGCAGATTATATTGGTTTTCCTTTTGATACTGCAGATCATTATCAAAGCATACAATGTGTTCAAAACAAAATTCCCGCTTCATCCGGCAATAAGGCTGCATCAGCTCGGCAGCGTCACTTTCCGGCTGCAAAACAGCCATCAGATGCGGCTTCTCCAAACAGATTTCCTCCATCAAAAAAAGCCGGATCATGTTTTGCACAGAAACTTTTCCCTGAACAGAGTACACTTCAGGACGAGGTGCTGTTTGAGCAGGTGCCGTGGGGGAAGGAAGAAGCTGTTGATTATAGTAGCTTTCACTGTCTTCTATAATCCGTTTTACCATCACACGGCGGTAATAGGTGGCTTCCCCCATTTGAGAGATTTTATAGGCCTCTGTCAGCATGCGGCGCTCTACAGGTGTAAGCATCAGCGCATCTGAAAGCTGTTCTAAAATGGGAATAGCATTTTTTTTAGGCATGCGTTCGCCTGTAATCATTTTTTGAATGTAACTGCGCTCCACGCCGCTCAAACGCGAAAGTTCTGCAATTTTAATATTGGAGTTGTTAATAAAATTATTTAATTTTTCAGAGAAAATAGACATATGCCAACACCCTTCGATCAAATTGGGGGTACGGATACAGTATTTCTGTAATATGGATTCAAAAATCTCCTATTTTACTCTAATTATAACAAAATCATAGGCACAGATAAAGTAAAAAAGTAAAAATTTCGATAAATAACCTGCTGTTTTGTTCGACAAATCAGATTGGATTGTGATATAATAAAATCCAATGCATTCTGATACCCCAAAATATATCACAGTGTACAGTTCAAAAAGGACGGTTGTGTAAAATTCAAAAGGCGGAGGGATTGTAAACAATGATATCTTCGATTACAATTATCGGCATGGTTTTCACCATGATGGTGTGCATTGGAGCACCGATTTTGTCACTGGCTATTATGAAAATTAAAAAACATGCTCCAATTAAGCTGTTTTTGATCGGCATCAGCATGTATCTGCTGTTTGTCATGGTGATACGACAGATTTTTCTGTTCTGTATGGTGTTTATCTTTCCGCAAATTACGGAAAATCCAGCGCTTTCCATTTTTTTCAGCCTGCTTGGAAATGCGCTCTTCGAACCGATGGAATTTGCAATTATTGCAAAAGTAATAGGAGATTCCATGAACCGGGGTTCTAAAGCGGTTATGGTCGGTCTGGGGCATGCTTCTGCGGGGGCAATTCTCTCTACTGGTTTGAACTGTTTTACCTATTTCACCATGGCAGCCTATGTGGAAGAGGTTGGCGTAGAGGGTGCGTTGTCCGGTCTGAGCGGGACAGACCTCACTGCGGTGCAGGGGATGATTAACCAGCTTTCCGGCAGCCCGATTCCGTTCTTTACGATGGGAATTGACCAGCTGTGCATGATGACCATGTATGCCTGTATATCTGTTTTAATCTGGATGGCAGTTTCCGAGCGGCTGGATCGCAAATGGGTGCTCATCGCAGTTGGTATGCTGACGCTTCAGCACCTTCCCGTTCTGTTGGGAGAAGCCGGTCTCATGCCGGTGCAGGGACTTGCCACTGCTATCGGAGTGATAGTCGCAGTTGGTATTGCAGTGGTTACCCGCAAAGTATATGAGAAAATTGAAGGAAATAAATGGCATAATGACACATTTCCCCTGCGGCGGCTGCGGTAAGACGCGGAAATCGCCGATATTTCTTGAAGAAAGAGGCGGGGTGTGCTATACTGAAATGTACCGTCGCTGACAGCTGGCGGTTTGGAAAGTACATAAAGGAGGTACCCGTTCTTGACGAATCAAAAACCGTGGGATCGGCAGGAGCAGGCCCGCTATATGGCGGACGTGGCACAGATTATGCAGGTCCGTGCCAGAGGGGAAATGCCCCTTGCGCTCGTGCGCACATATGGCTGCCAGCAGAATGTGGCCGACGGCGAAAAAATCAAAGGCATGCTGGAAAAGATGGGCTTTGGCTTTACAGAAGAGGAAGACCAGGCTGATCTGATCCTGTTTAATACCTGTGCGGTGCGTGAGCACGCAGAGGATCGTATTTATGGCAATGTAGGTGCGCTGAAAAACATCAAGCGCCGCAACCCCTCTCTGATTATCGCCCTGTGCGGCTGTATGATGGAGCAGGAGCATGTAGCTGAGCGTATTCGCAAAAGCTTCCCCTTTGTCAATCTGGTGTTCGGCACACATGTCATCCATCGCTTCCCGCAGATGCTGCGTGAAGTGCTGGTAGACAGCCACCGGGTTTTTGAGCGGGGAGACGACAGCGAGGATAAAACCATCATTGAAGGGCTGCCCGTTCATCGTGACGGGAATTTCCGTGCATGGCTGACGGTGATGTACGGCTGTGATAATTTCTGTTCTTACTGCGTGGTGCCTTATGTGCGCGGCAGAGAGCGCAGCCGTGAGCCCGAGGCGATTGAAAGAGAATTCCGCGAACTGGTGGCGGCGGGATATAAAGAGATCACCCTGCTGGGACAGAATGTCAATTCCTACGGGAAGGGGCTGGAAAATCCCATTTCCTTTGCAGAGCTTTTGCGCCGGCTGGACGCTGTGGAGGGCGACTACCGCATCCGCTTTATGACCTCTCACCCCAAAGACGCTACCCGCGAGATGATCGACGTCATCGCCGGCAGCCGTCATATTTCCCACCATCTGCATCTGCCTTTCCAGTCTGGCAATGACCGGGTGCTGAAAGAGATGAACCGGAAGTATGACCGAGCAAAGTATCTGGAACTGATTTCTTACTGCAAAGAAAAAATCCCGGATGTTTCCCTGACATCCGATATTATTGTGGGCTTCCCCGGGGAAACCTATGAGGAGTTCCGCGATACGGTCAGTTTGATCGAAGAGGTGGAGTTCACCTCTCTGTTCACCTTCATTTATTCCCCTCGTGTAGGCACAGTGGCGGCCAAAATGCCCGACCCCATTCCTTATGAGGAGAAATCCCGCTGGTTCTCTGAGCTGCTGCAGGTGCAGGAAGAAATTGCTGCACGGCGCTGCACAGGTATGGTGGGCAATGAAGAGCGCGTGCTGGTGGAAGAGGTCAACCCGAAAACCGGCTTGCTGGCAGGCAGAACAGATGGCAGCATCATCGTGGAGTTTCCGGGAGACCTGTCTCTCATTGGGCAGTTTGTCAACGTGCGCGTGACTGCCGCAAGAAACTGGATTCTGCGGGGAGAACAGATTTCCCCGAAGGAATAAATAACAAATAACGGAGGATACCTATGGATATCATCGAAATGACAAGAGAACTCGGCAAGGCCATTCAGAAGGATGACCGTTATCTGAATATGCAGCTGGCAGCCCAGAACTGCGAGGATGACCAGCAGCTGCAGGATTTGATCGGCGATTTCAATCTGAAGCGCCTTTCTATCAACAACGAAAGCAACAGCGAGAACGCTGATGACGAAAAGATTGCAAAGCTCAACGAAGAGCTGCGCCACGTGTATGCTCAGATCATGCAGAACCCCAACATGACCGCCTACAATGCAGCCCGTGAGGAGATGGACGGCCTGATGCAGCGCGTTACCGCCATCATCACCAAGAGCGTGGAGGGCGAAGACCCGGAAACCGCTGACTATGAGGCTTCCTGCACCGGCAGCTGCGCCACTTGCGGTGGCTGCCACTAATGGATCGTTAAGAAAAACGCTGCACGCCGGCTGAGGGGCTGCGGAGAGGGCGGGCCCTTCCCCAAAGCCATCAGGCGGCGTGCCTTTTCATTTTGAATTTGAAAGTGGAGTGCACAAACAGATGGCTGATCTTTCCCCAATGATGAAACAGTATTTGCGCCTGAAGGAAGAAAACCCGGATACCCTTCTGTTTTTCCGGCTGGGCGATTTTTACGAGATGTTTTTTGAAGATGCCAAGATCGCTTCCCGTGAGCTGGATTTGACCCTCACCGGAAGGGACTGCGGTCTGGAAGAGCGCGCCCCCATGTGCGGCGTGCCGTTTCACAGCTACGAAAATTACCTGGCCCGGTTGGTACAAAAAGGGTATAAGGTAGCCATCTGTGAACAGATGGAAGACCCCGCCACCGCAAAGGGCCTGGTCAAACGGGATATTATCCGCGTGGTGACGCCGGGCACAATTCTGGAAAACAGCATGCTGGATGAGGGGAAAAACAACTATCTCGCTTCTGTCTGTGTGGAAAACGGACAGGCTGGCGTGTGCTTTGCCGATGTTTCCACCGGAGAACTGCACGCCACACTGCTCACCGATGATGACCGTGAGCTGGAACAGCAGGTATGCGGTGAGTTTTCCCGCTTTTCCCCGCGCGAAATCCTCATTAACCCCACCGCGCTGGATTTCAAGCGCATGCCTGGTTTTGTACGGGAGAAGCTTTCAGCCGCCATGGAGTGCCTTTCGGAAGAAGAGTGCGAGCCCGAAATCTGCCGGAAGATGGTGCTGGAGCAGTTTCATGCGAAAACCGAAAAAGAGCTGGGTGACGCTGGAACGCCGCTGATTGTCCGCGCAGTTGGGCAGATGCTGGGTTATCTGCACCGCACGCAGCGTGGCGGCCTGGAGCGGCTGGAAAGCATTGAGTACTATGAAAAAAGCCGTTTTATGCGGCTGGATCTCAATACCCGCCGCAATCTGGAACTGACCGAGACTATGCGCAGCAAGGAAAAGAAGGGTTCCCTGCTGTGGGTGCTGGATAAAACCCGCACTGCTATGGGCAAACGCCAGCTGCGCAGCTGGATGGAGCAGCCTTTGCTCAGTCCCGGGCTGATTACCCGCCGCCTCAACGCGGTGGAAGAGCTGCTGCGCGACCCCATGTTCCGCGATGGTGTGGTGGAGCAGCTGACCGGTATGCAGGATCTCGAACGCATTATGAGTCGTATTGTGTACGGCTCCGCTAATGGCCGAGAACTCCGCGCGCTGTGGTCTGCCTTGTGCCGCTTGCCTGGACTAAAGCAGCAGCTTTCGGATGTTTCATCTGAATTTTTGAAAAAAGTCTGGCGGCAGATCGATCCCATGGAGGACGTGTGCAGCCTGATTGACCGGGCTATTGTAGAGGATCCGCCCTTTTCTATTCGGGAAGGCGGTATCATCCACGCTGGGTATTCCGAAGAGCTGGATCAGCTTCGCAGTGACATGACGGGCGGTAAAGGGCTGCTTGCCTCGGTGGAGGCCCGCGAGCGGGAGCGTACCGGAATCCCCAAGCTGAAAATCGGCTATAACCGAGTGTTCGGCTATTACATTGAAGTGACCAATTCCTACCGCGATCAGGTGCCGGATGAGTACATACGCAAGCAGACGCTGACCAATTGTGAGCGCTATATTACCCCTGAACTGAAAGAGTTGGAAAACCGGATTCTGGGCGCCAGCGATCGTTCAGTGCAGCTGGAAAGCCGCCTGTTTGAAGAAGTCCGCAAAAAAGTGGCTGCTGAAATGGGGCGTGTGCAGATGACTGCCCGGGCAGTGGCAGCGCTGGATGTGGTGACTTCGTTTGCCCAGGTTTCCGCAGCGCGCGACTATGTGCGCCCCACAGTCAATGTGAGCGGGCGACTGATTCTGAAAGACAGCCGTCATCCGGTAGTGGAAGCGCTGCTGCACGGCGCACCGTTTGTGCCAAATGATGTGGAACTGGATATGAACCGCAACCGTGTTGCCATCATCACTGGCCCCAATATGGCGGGTAAATCCACCTATATGCGTCAGATTGCCCTCATTGTGCTCATGGCGCAGATCGGCTGTTTTGTACCGGCAGCTTCGGCGGAGATCGGCATTGTAGATGGCATTTATACCCGCGTCGGTGCTTCCGATGACCTGGCGGCGGGACAGTCCACCTTTATGGTGGAGATGACCGAAGTGGCGGATATCCTGCGCCATGCCACGACTAACAGCCTGCTGGTACTGGATGAAATCGGCCGCGGCACCTCTACCTTTGACGGAATGAGCATTGCCCGTGCTGTGCTGGAATATGTCGCTGATCCGAAGCTGCTGGGGGCAAAGGCGCTGTTCGCCACCCATTACCACGAGCTGACCGAGCTGGAAGAACAGCTGGAAGGAGTCAAGAATTTCAGCATTGCTGTGAAAAAACACGGGGATGATATCACCTTCCTGCGGCGCATTGTGCGCGGCGGCGCAGACGACAGTTTCGGTGTAGAGGTCGCCAAGCTGGCGGGTGTGCCGGATAAAGTAGTACGGCGTGCACGGCAGATTCTGAAAGAACTGGAATCCGGTGCGCCGGTGAAGGTTGCAGGGAAAAAGAAGGCCGCCAAAGAGGAGCCTGCCCAGATGACCATGCTGGAAACCGCACCACAGGGCCAAGTGCTCCGGCGCCTTCGGGAGCTGGACGTAAACACTCTGACGCCTATTGAGTGCATGAATGAGCTGTTTTCACTGGTAAAGCTGGCAAAAGAACATTCCTGAGAGGAGAACCCATGCGTATTCAAATCATAAAAGCCGAAACAGAAGAACAGAAAGAGCAGTTTTTGCAGGTGCTCCGCAGTGCCAATGACCGCATGGCGCAAAAGGGGATCATCCAGTGGCTGCCCTGCCACCTTACGGCAGAGGCGGTATTTGAGGAAGGAGTCGAGCCGTATCTGCTGCTGTGCGATGGGGTTCCGGCAGCAACAGCGCTGCTGGTCACCGAAGACCCGGTTTTCTGGCCGGAAAAAGAGAAGGGTTCAGCCGTATATATTCATCGTTTTTCGGTGGCGGCGGAATTTGCCGGTACGGGGCTGCCGCAGAAAATGCTGGAATTCGCAGCAGGCTATGCCAGAAAACTTGGGATTTTCTGCCTGCGGCTGGACTGCCGCGCCGACCGGGAAAAACTGCGGGCAGTCTATGAGGCTTTTGGATTCCGGTTTGTGGATACCGTGGAGGTAGACGTACCCCAGGTGCATTTGTGCAACGCCCGGTATGAATACTGTTTGTAAGAAGGGAGGAAAAAGGATGGGGAAAATCAATGTGCTGGACGCCCATGTGGCGGAGCTGATCGCCGCCGGAGAAGTGGTGGAGCGCCCTGCATCGGTCATCAAGGAAATGGTGGAAAACGCTATTGACGCCGGGGCATCTGCCGTGACAGTGGAGATCAAAAACGGCGGGATTTCCTATATGCGCATTACCGACAACGGCTGCGGAATGAGCCGTGAGGATGTGCCGGTGGCATTTTTGCGCCATGCGACCAGTAAGGTTTCCGTACAGGATGATCTGGAATCCATCGGCACGCTGGGCTTCCGTGGGGAAGCGCTGGCCTCCATCGCTGCCGTGGCAAAGGTGGACGTGATGACCCGCACACCCGAAGAGACGATGGGCACGCGGTATGTGATAGAAGGCGGCGAAGAAAAGCTGCTGGACGATGCAGGATGCCCGCAGGGGACGACCTTCCTGATCCGCGACCTGTTTTATAATACCCCGGCCCGCATGAAGTTTTTGAAAAAAGATGTGACCGAGGCCAATGCCGTGGCAGGCGTGCTCGATAAGATCGCCCTTTCTCATCCGGAAATCTCCCTGCGGTTTATCCGAGAAGGAAAAGAGCAGCTGCATACCCCCGGCGATGGAAAATTGAAGTCCGCCGTTTATGCGGTGTATGGCCGCGATTTTACCAACGGCCTGATGCCGGTAGAGTACGAATATGAGCATATCCGGGTGTGGGGCTTTGTCAGCCGCCCGGTAAATAGTCGCCCCAACCGCAGTATGCAGCAGGTTTTTATCAATGGACGTTTTGTCAAAAGCCGCACAGCTATGGCTGCGCTGGAAGAGGCGTTTAAAGGCAGCGTCATGGTCGGAAAATTTCCGGCCTGTGTGCTGCATTTGGAAATGGCATTCCAGGCAGTGGATGTAAACGTGCATCCCTCTAAGCTGGAAGTGCGCTTTGTCAATGAACGCCCGGTGTTCGAGGCCGTATATCACGCGGTGAAAACTGCCCTGCAAAAAGAAGACCGTCCCAAAGAGATCGTTCTGGAGAACCGCCAGTTGCTGCGCCCTGCTGTAGAAGAACTTCGCGGGGAGCAAATCAGTTTTCATCAGAAACCCGTTGCTCCTGTGGCGCAAACGGAAGCGCTCCGCCCCATGAAGATGCCGTCGCTGACCCCGCCTGCACCCAAGCCGGTGATTGAAAAAAAGCCGGTGGCGCTTCCCCGCAGCGACAGCATGGTGCATGATACCTGGCGCTCTCCGTATGAACCGGCCAAAGCGCCGGAAAGATTCCCGATTGAAGAAGAGGAGCTGCCCGAAGCGCAGCCCTTATTATCGCAGCCTGTAGCTGTACCAGCGCCTGAACCGGTTCCGGTACAGCCGCAGATGGAAAAAGAAGAACCGGAAGGAACGCCTGCTTTTCTGGAGCCGGCTGCAAAAGAAGCGCCAGCATCCCGATTGATTGGAGAAGTGTTCGGCACCTATATTTTGATGCAGCAGGGCGATGACCAGCTGATATTGATTGATAAGCACGCAGCCCATGAACGGTTGCTGTATGAAAAACTGCGGAAGGAAGGCGGTGGCAGCTATGCACAGATGCTGCTGGAACCGGCCACAGTAACGCTGGACAAAAACGAGTATGCCGCTGTGCTGGACGCACGGGAGCTGTTTGAACAGGCGGGATTTGAGGTGGATGATTTTGGCAGCGGTACCATCGCGGTGCGCAGCGCCCCGCTCTCGCTGGATAAAGAAGATGCAGCAGCTGCGGTGATGGAAATGGCCGGTTATCTGGTAACTGCCAGACGCGACCTGACAACAGAGCATTTGGACTGGCTGTATCACAACATCGCCTGCCGCGCAGCGGTAAAGGCGGGAGATTTCAGCTCGATGCAAGAACTGGCGGCACTGGCGCAGCGCCTTCGGGAGAACCCGGATGTGCGGTATTGCCCGCATGGCCGTCCCATCTCTGTGGTAATTACCCGGCATGAGCTGGAAAAACAGTTTGGAAGAGTATAACGGAAGGGGGAAGCTCATGAATACGGAAAAAATACCAGTCGCCGTAGTAGCTGGGCCAACCGCTTCCGGCAAAACTTCGCTGGCAATTGAGCTGGCCAAATGCTGCGGCGGTGAGATTGTCTCTGCCGATTCTATGCAGGTGTACGCAGAAATGCGTATCGGCACGGCCCGCCCCGACGAATCGGAAATGCAGGGCATCCCGCACCATATGATGGGGTTCCTTTCCCCAACAGAGAGCTTCAGTGTAGCGGAGTATGTGGAGCAGGCGGGGCGCTGTATCGAAGAAATCCATGCCCGGGGAAAACTTCCCATCCTGGTCGGAGGAACCGGGCTGTATATCCGTTCGCTGCTGCGGGGTATCCGGTTTTCCGAAATGCCTGAAAATACCGCGTTGCGGAAAGAGCTGGAGGAAGCCTCTGAACGTGATCCACAAGCCCTCTGGGAACAGCTTCGACAGGCAGATCCAGAAGCGGCAGCGGCGATTCATCCAAACAACCGGAAAAGGGTCATCCGTGCGCTGGAGGTCTTCCGGCTGACCGGCGTGCCGTTTTCCGTGCAGTCACGGCAGGCCGCCGAAGGGGAGTCCCCTTATCGATGGGCGATGCTGTGCCTTGGCTTTCATGACCGGCAAATGCTCTATGACCGCATCAACTATCGCGTTGATTGGATGATTGAACAGGGGCTGCTGAGGGAAGCCGAAAATTTTCTGAAAAACCATCCCGGCGGCACGGCCGTGCAGGCGATTGGGTATAAAGAACTGGCGCCGTATTTCCGCGGGGAGCTTTCTCTGGAAGCTGCCGCCGAAAACATCCGGCGGGAGACCCGGCGCTATGCCAAACGGCAGCTTACCTGGTTCCGCAGGGAAGAGGGGGCGCATTGGCTGTATGTGGATGAGCCGGGCGGAAGCGAAAGGCTGCTGGAAGAGGCGCTGCATATTTTGCGGCAGGAAAACATCCTGACGGAAGAAAGGGCGGGTGGATAATGTGATTCAGAAAAAAGTGGAAATCGGAAAACAGGCGCCGCTGGTACGCCGGGTGGCCTCGGTGGCGTTGGCACTGCTGATCCTGTTCTATATTGGATACCAGATTTGGGTGGCCAATTACCAGCCGCTGAAATTTGAGACTGCCACCTGGGCAGAAGCGGCCGACGCAATACAGACCGAAGGCTACGCAATCCGGCAGGAAACAGTCATCCCGCGCGGCAGCAGTGCCGGTGTGGTAGGATACCGTCTGCGGGATGGTGGCCGCATTTCGAAAGAGGGTGTGGTAGCAGATATCTTTACTGACAGCAACGCTGCTTCTGCCAGCCAGCAGATTGAACAGTTGGACGCCGAAATCGCCCGGTTGGAAAGCCTGAATCAAGCTGGCCAAACCTATGCTGCCGATATCCGGCAGATTGACAGCCGCATTGACCAGCGGATGGTGGACCTTCTGGTGGGAATCCGTGAAAATGATCCTGAACAGATTCAACTGCAGCGGGAGGAATTAACGTATCAGATGAACCAGCGGCAGATTGCGGTTGGTACCGATGTGGAATATGCGACCCGTTTGGACGAGTTGAAAGAAGAACGGGAATCGTTGGAACAGCAGGCTTCGGCAGTTACAGGACAAATCACTGCGCCGGTTTCCGGGTATTTTTCCAGTGTTGTCGACGGTTGGGAATCCGTTTTTGATTATGATGAAGTTCTTAACCTAACGGTAGAGGATCTGACACAAGAATATCAACCAAAACCACAGGAGAACGTTGTGGGAAAAATCAGCGAGGAATTCATGTGGTACTTTGCCTGTGTGGTTGACCCGACAACAGCGCTTAAACTGAAAGAAGCCGGTAGCGTGAACCTTTCGCTGCCCTTTGCCACTACAGAAAAGATTCAGGCTTCGGTGGCAGCTGTGAACCAGAAGACTCCGGAAGATGATGCGGCTGTAATTTTGCGCTGTGGGTCTATGAATGCCTCTTTGGTGAATATCCGGCACGAAACGGTGAAGATAGAGATCAATTCCTATTCAGGCGTAATGGTTAACGAAAAAGCCATTCATTTTGAAACAGTGGAACAGACCGTAACGGATGCCAAAGGCAAAGAACGCACAGTTGTACATGAAAACGTGAAGGGTGTGTATGTGAAGAGCGGCAGCCAGCTGCATTTTGTGCAGATCTTTACAGATATTACCGTAAATGGCTATGCGATTTGCAATATCAACCTGACAGACGAACAAAAAGAACAGCTGGTGACAGACGACACTATCCAGCTGTATGACGAAGTGGTCGTGGAAGGGACGGATTTATATGACGGAAAAGTTGTCTGAGGAATTACAGGCCCGGTGCCGGGCGTTGGAAATGAATTTGCAGGATATCCGTACGCGGATTGCGGCGGCGGCCAAGGCTTCCGGAAGGCTGCCCGAAGAAATTACGCTGCTGGCCGCTACCAAAACTGTACCGGTTGAGGTAATCAACCACGCGATCCGGCTGGGTGTCGATCATATCGGCGAGAACCGCGTACAGGAGCTGGAACAGAAGTATGACCGACTGGAGCGCGGCCAGTGCAGCGTGCATTTTATTGGCCATCTGCAAACCAACAAGGTAAAAAACCTGGTGGGCAGGGTAGATATGATCCAGTCGGTAGACAGCGTGCGGCTGGCCCGTGAAATTTCGCGGCTTTCTGTACAGCGAAATGTTGTAACCGATATCCTGCTGGAAGTGAATATTGGCAGAGAAGAAAACAAATCGGGCGTTCTGCCGGAAGAGCTCGAAACTTTGCTGGGAGAAATTACCGGTATGGAAGGGGTTTCTGTCTGCGGATTGATGGCAATTCCCCCCATTTGTGAGGAAAAAGAGCGTTTGCGCAATTATTTTTCTTTAATGTCTGAATATTTTATTGACATAAAGCGTAAAAAAAGTGATAATGTAGCCATGGAGTTTTTATCCATGGGGATGTCGGGTGACTTTGAGGATGCAATTTTATGTGGCGCCAATATTGTCAGAATCGGCTCCTCGCTGTTTGGTCAGAGACAATATACCTGAAAATTCATGAATACAGGAGGCTTTACTAATGGCAGGTTTTGTTGACAAGATTCAAAAAATGTGGAATCCGCCGGATGACGAAGTAGATTACGTCTACGACGAGGAAATGGAAATGCAGGAAGAAGCTGACGCAGCGGAAGCTGCGCAGGAAGAAGCTCCGACCCGCCGCAGCTCCTCCGCTCAGGGAAGCAATAAGGTTGTCAATATTCATGCAACCGCACAACTGCAGGTGGTGCTGTTCAAGCCCGAAAACTTTGGTGAGGAAACCCGCGCAGTTGCTGATGAGCTTTTGAAGATGCACACGGTTGTGCTGAACCTGGAAGAAACCAAGAAGGAAACTGCACGCCGTATCATCGATTTTCTCAGCGGTGTGGCATATGCCAACGGCGGCAAGATCAAGCGTGTTGCTACCAGCACCTATATCATCACGCCTTACAATGTTGACCTGACTGGCGACGAAGTGATGGACGAGCTGGAGAATAACGGCGTATATGTGTGACCGGCAGCAGGATGAATGGCTGATAGCCAGAATTCGTGATGCGGTGCGCCGCAGCGAACACAGACCCTGTTTTGTCGGTTTTCTGGATGAGCGGGAAGCTATGATTGCCCGCCGGGCAGCACAGGAATGCGGCTGCAGCAGCTGGCGGCTGTGGGGCGGACATGAAGAGAGCGAACGTGTCATTTTTGGCGCGTTTCCCGATTATCTGGCACCGGAGCCAGAATCTTTTCCGATTGAGGCGATTACAGCAGAATATCGCCCGTGCGATGAGCTGACGCACCGGGATTTTCTCGGTGCGTTTCTGGCGGCGGGCGTACAGCGAGCCACGCTGGGGGATATTTTGCCCGGCGAGGGCCGTTGTGTGCTTTTTGTACGCGAGGAAAATGCTCCTTTTCTTCTGACACAGATTGACAAGGTAGGGCGTGTGGGAGTCACACTCCATGCCGGATATGAAGAACCCCTCCCTCAGGGGAAGGGGTTCGCTCTGTTTGAAGGGGTAATTGCTTCCGCCAGATTGGATTGTATCGTGGCAGCTGCCACCCATAGAAGCCGTGAAAAAGCAGCCCGAATGATTACAGCGGGATTTGTATCGCACAATCATGAGCCGACTGTTTCAGTCTCGGCTGAGGTTCGGGAAGGAGATCGACTTTCTATCCGTGGCTGCGGCCGTTATGTGATAGATCGGTTAGGGCCAGTGACCAAAAAAGGACGCATTGGAATTGCCGGGCGCAAGTATTTATGAATCTGTTTAAAACCGTGCGGCAGGGCAGTTCCAGCAAGGAAAATTCAGGGGGTTAAGGTTATGATGACACTTAATGATATTGTCAATATAAATTTCCGCAAGTCCAGTTTTTCCGGCTACAGACCGGAAGACGTGGATAATTTTGTCGATCAGGTCAAAGACTCCTATGAAGAGCTGATCAAAAAAAATATTGAGCAGAAAGATACGATTGCTGCCCTGCGTGCAGAGAATGAAGAGCTCATGAAAAAAATTGATGTGCTGGCTGAGCGCGTAGAAGTATACCGTTCTGAAGAAGATGGCATCAAGTACGCAATTATCAGTGCACAGAAGCTGGGAGACGCTTCTATTCGTGAAGCACGCCATAAGGCAGAAATTATTTTGAAGGATGCCAATCTGAAAGCGGAGCATATTATCGATAATGCACAAGAACAAATTAATCATTACGAGACAGAGCTGGAGAATACCAAGCAGGCCGTTTCTGATTTTCGTTCGGCACTGCTGGAGATGTATCGCCAGCATCTGATGCTGATCAATGCCCTTCCTTCTCACAAGCCTGCAGCAGAAACCGCGCAGGAAGAAGAACCGGAGCATCGTGAGAAGGAGCCGGTGGAACAGCCTGCAGAAGAGTCTGTGCAGGAGGAACCTGTACAGGAAGAGCCGCAGGAAACGGTTGCAGAAGTGGCAGAAGAACCCGCTATATCCGAAGAAACAACAGAGTCGAATTCTGAAGAACAAAAAGAAGAAGAGGATTATTCTGTGGAAGTGTCCGGATTTGAGCCGCCTGCAGAAGAGGCGCTGCCCACTCGTGATGCCAGATATACACCCATGCACTTTGATGCGGCAGAAGAAGCAGCGCGGAATCCCGAGTCTCCGGTAGATATCTTTAATAAACATCAGCCGTAATCTTCCGCAATTGCGGAAACGGCAGACCTTTCAGTTGCAGATTGAGCTCTGCAAGCTTAAGGAGGTACCCAATTGCTTATTTTTTCATTGATCCTGATTGCAGCAGCTATCGCAGCCGATCAGGTAATCAAATATCTGGTGATCACTAACCTAAAGCCGGACGGTGTGATTCAGGCTATTCCTGGTTGGCTGAATTTTATTTATCTGGAGAATAAGGGCGCTGCATTCGGCTCTTTTCAGGGCTATACCTGGATTTTAACGGTGGTTACGGCAATTTTGATTGCTGCTTCACTGTTTATTATGATTTTTTATCAGCGTCATACGTTCTTTTCCCGTGCTGCGGCGATTTTGATTATCGGCGGTGGTATTGGCAATCTGATAGACCGGATTCTGTTGGGATATGTAGTCGATTATATTCAGGTTTCTTTCTTTCCGCCGGTGTTCAATCTAGCAGATTGTTTTGTGGTAGTGGGAGTGCTCTTTTTCCTGCTCCATATGCTCTTTTTTGCCGAAAAGGATGATGGCCGCGAGCGTGTCATCCGCAGGTATCGCCGGTGAGCCAGATGGATAGAGAGTCAGAAGAGCTTCTGGTTGGACAGGATGCAGCTGGTATGCGGCTGGATGCCTTTATAGCGCAGGAGCTTGATGGCATTACGCGCTCTAACGCACAGAAGTTGATTGATAGCGGGTTAGTACAGATACCGGGTAAAAAAGCTGCAAAAAGCCTGAAAGTGCAGCCGGGATGGCAGATCGTGGTTCAGCTTCCGGAACCGGAAGAAATGGAAACGATACCGCAGGAAATTGCGCTGGATATCGTTTATGAGGACGCAGATCTTCTGGTAGTCAATAAACCCAAGGGAATGGTGGTTCACCCTGCTCCAGGCAATCCTGACGGAACATTGGTAAATGCTTTGCTGTGGCATTGCGGAGATTCTCTTTCGGGCATTAATGGTGTCATTCGTCCTGGAATTGTCCATCGGATTGATAAAGATACCAGTGGTCTGTTGATTGTGGCCAAAAATGATGCAGCACATCATGCGCTGGCAGAACAGATTCAGGTGCATAGTTTTACTCGTGAATATGAAGCTGTGGTATATGGCAATCTGCGGGAAGACAGTGGGACAATCAACGCACCGATTGGGCGTCATCCTGTGGAACGTAAAAAAATGGCTGTTATAGAAAAAGCTTCCCGTCATGCTGTTACACATTTTCGAGTGCTGGCACGTTACGGAGATTTTACACACGTACGCCTGCGATTAGAGACCGGGCGCACGCACCAGATTCGCGTGCATATGGCCTATATCGGTCATCCTGTAGCGGGAGATCCGGTTTATGGGCCTAAAAAAGTGATTACTTCTCTGCAAGGGCAATGCCTTCATGCGCGAACAATCGGTTTTGTTCATCCACGTACCGGAGAATATCTGGAATTTACCAGCCCTTTACCAGATTATTTTGAACGGTTTCTTCGTTCACTCGGAAAGCCTCGTGAAAAATATGATGTGTAAAGAGTGAACGTTACCAATACAGATTTATGATAATTTTCAAATGCAAGCTGTCACATTGTTTGTCACAGCTTGCATTTTGAATTTTATAGCGGTATACTTGCAATATACAAGGCCTAAAATCGCTTCGCAGTGAAAAGGAGGAAGGTAATATGTCGCTGGAAGCTTCAATAATTCATCAGCAGGAACAGGAATTGTTGATCTGCGCGAAAGAACTCAAGCAAGTCTGTGAAGAAATGGATACGTTGAAAGGGAATCTTTCTGAAGGGTGGCAATCGGATAAAACACAAGCTTTGCTGACTTCTATTTGTGAGGGAATTTTGGAGCTGAAAAAGGAGATATCTTCCTTTGAAAAACTGGCGTCAATGATTTCTGAAATCGGAACCAGTCTGCGTGCAGAAGAAGCTCTGTTGAAGGACGCTTCCCTTTGGGAAGACGGACTTTTTTAATGTTTTGAAAGATTCTTTGACAGGAGAGGAAGACAGTTGACAGAAATCAGGTTTCAGGAGAACTGGTTGGCAGAAATTTCACAAGAAATAGAAGATAGTACCTATCGGATCTCCAGTGTTTTTCGTACCCTCAGTTTGTTGGAATTGGATGAAGAATTGATGAAAAATCGGATGATTTCCAATCGATTTGAAGAGTTGAAGAAAAATTTACAACAAACAATTGAACGATTTCAGCAGATGGATTCGCAGTTTTCACAGGATTTGCGGCAATGGCAGTATCAGAAAAGGATGTTTGAAGATTTAAAAGGCGACGAAAAACCTTTTCCAACATTGAAAAAAACAATGGGTGAAAGGTAAAATAAATTTTTATGCTTTCAAATGCAGCTGAATCGGAATCAGCAATAGAAGAGTAAATCGATATACAGATGATTTCCCATTTCCATTTTGCAGAAATTTATGCTATACTGATAACAGAACGAAATGATGGCAGGAAATACCTGCGAAGGGAGTTTGGTTGAAAATGATTTTAAAGATTCAAAACAAGTACGGAAGCGCCGCGGTGGATACATTGGGTGCACAGCTAATGTCCTTCCAGAATGCAGATGGACTGGAGCATCTCTGGCAGGGCGACAAAACTTACTGGGGTGGCCGTGCGCCGGTACTGTTCCCCATCGTGGGTGCGCTGCGCGATGGAAAAACCCAGATTAAGGGAGAAACCTATGAGATGCGTCAGCATGGCATTGCTCGCCACCTGCCTTTTACCGTTACCGAGCAGAAAGAGGATTCTGTTACCCTGACGCTGACCTCTTCGGAAGATACGAAAAAGCAGTATCCCTATGATTTTGCACTGCATATGACTTATCGTCTGGAAGAAGACCGCCTGGTCAACGAGTTCCGTATTGAGAATACCGGGGACGAGGTTCTGCCCTTTGCAGTTGGCGGCCATCCGGCCTTTAACTGCCCGATGGTAGAGGGTGAGAGCTTTGAAGATTACGTGGTAGAATTCGAAAAGCCCGAAACTGCCCGCTGCCCGATGATTGATACCAGCTGTGCATTGATCGATTTCCATAATCGCGAGACTGTGATGGAATATGAAACGACAATTGCCATGCGGCACGACCTCTTCTATAAAGATGCGCTGATTTTTGATACCCCCCGTTCCCGTAAGGTGCGTCTGGTCAGCCGCAAAACCGGCCATGGCGTCGAGATGGACTTTACAGATTTCTGCTATCTGGGTGTCTGGTCTGCTAAAAATGATGCGCCCTTTGTCGCTCTGGAGCCCTGGGTAGGGTGTGCTACCGGCAAGGATGAAGACGACGAGTTTACCCATAAGCGCGCGCTTACCTTCCTGAAGCCCGGGAAAGAGGCAGTTTTTGCTTTTCGCGTAAAAGCCCTGTAATGCTCTTTTTTCAAAGAAGAGTAACGAAACTATGCTGGATAAGGTTTTACCTGTTCAGCATAGTTTTTTATATTTATATTTTCTTTTCCAATACCGGAAGAAGATTTAGAAAGAAGCAAATGATTTTCCGCCAAATCAATGTGGAAAAGTGTATTGTAACATAGTATAATGAATTTGGGTAGATTTTTATATCTAGTTACAGAAAGGTATACTTTTTCGTATACTTGTTTCTGTCTGAAAAAGCGAGGAGGGTCATCATGGATTGTTTCATTTACACCGCGCCTGTGGGTGTGTCTGCCGGGTGGGAGACACATTATATCGGCTATGTAAGCTCGGATGGAAATGTGTATAACGCAGCTGGCGGAGCGGGCGCTGGGCGGAATCACATTGTGGGCTATGTAGCTTCCGATGGGAATGTGTACGATGTGCCTTACGGAACTAGTGCGGGGTGGAATCACATTGTAGGGCATGTGGATTCACAAGGGAACGTGTACGACGTGCCTTACGGAACTAACGCCGGTTGGAATCACTGTATCGGGCACGTGGATGATTTGGGCAATGTTTATCGGGTGCCTGCTGGTGTTAGTGCCGGACGAAATCACATTGTAGGGCGTGTGGAAGGCGATGATCCTTTCAAAGGCGCTGCGGCGTTGTTACTGCTGAACTTTCAAAACCAGCAGGCGACTGTTTATCCAAGCCGTTCCAGTTCCTCTGGGCACGTACCTATTGGTATCTGGATTGTTTTACTTGCTGTTCTTGTTTTCATTTTATGGAATATCGTGAAGTATATGAAGAATTTATTGATCGCTGTGGTGATTGTTGGAATTTGGGCTCTGATAGGTTGGTATATCGGAAAAATGTTGAGACGAAAAATATTGAAACGAAAAAGAAAATAAACATTTTGTATCTGCAAGTAGTGTAGCGAATTTTGCCAATAGGAAGATCAAAAAGTCACAAAGCCCCGGCTGAGAAAGCCGGGGCTTTGGTTTTTTATTAGTTTTGTGGAAAGAGGGGGTCAGGATAGATCCCATCCTCCATCATCCTACCGAGCGCTGCCTGCACAGCAGGTTTATCCTCGCGATAGGTTACGCCATACCATTTGTCGCGGGAATGGAGCACTTCTACAGTTGCCTTGTTTTCATCCAGCAGTTCATTCACCACACCGGGCAGGTAGTATTCAGCTTTCAGCGGATTTTCCTTTATGGCATGTGTCAAAAATGTACTGAAACGAATCTCCATCTCTTTCAAAATCCCTGCAGGGAATCCCCATAAGTTCATGGAAACCGTAGTTTCTGGGTCAATCGGAATCCATGTCTCGCCGTTATCTTCGCTGTAATGTGCACCGTCCCCGTCTTTTTCAATCCGGGTACGTTCCGTAATACCGCACAGGCGGTTTTCCTGAAGCGAGCATACACCGCGGGAGACATAGCCGTTGTCGGTCAACGTGTTTTTGAGAATATAGCCCACCATGGCAAAATGATAGGAATCCTCTTCCGTCAGGCTGCTGAGAAACTGATAAATTTTTAAAAATGCTTCGCGCCCATAAAAATCATCGGCGTTAATCACAGCGAATGGTGCATCAATCTGGTTCCGGCAGGCCAGTACTGCGTGGCCGGTACCCCAGGGCTTTGTACGGCCTTCCGGCAAAGTAAAGCCTTCCGGCAAATCTTCCAAATCCTGGAATACATACTGTACTTCCATATAGCGGCTAATGCGGTCGCCAACCACTTCGCGGAAATCTTTCTCATTCTTGCGCTGGATAATAAAAATGACGCGGCGGAATCCGGCACGCATAGCGTCAAACAGCGAATAATCGATGATGATTTCCCCGTTTTTGCCAACCGGGTCAATCTGCTTCATTCCACCATACCGGCTTCCCATGCCTGCTGCCATGACCACCAAAATAGGTTCTCGGTTCATAAGGTTCCTCCTACTCCGGCTGATTGTTGCAGCCGGTTTGTTTTTATGTCGCTTTTACTTACAATTATACGCGACTTTTTTCAAAAAAGCGATAATATATTGAAATTATAATAATACAAAAATGCCAGGCAAAAGCAAGAAGAGCCCCCAAAGCAGCAGAAACAGGCACAAGATCCAGTTTTTCCACATGAACTCCCGCAGGAGAAGCTTTGAACATTTCCCAGAAAGCAGATATCCGTGTACCATTTTTCCCAGATGTTTTTTTCGCAGCTTTGAAAGCTTATGTTTTTCCCTAAAGGGGGGCAGGATAAACCCATTTATCGAGCGCATTTGTTGTACAGTTTCATCGTGACCGATGTATTGCACCCAGATACTGTGGAATGTACCGCCTTTTACAGTAAAACTGCCATCATCAATTTCGCAGATTTCTCCTGTGATAGATTCGCCCTTTTTTATGATCCTGAGATAAGTAAAAAACAGGAAAAAAGCAGTCCCACAGAAAATGATCCCCAGTGCCAGAGATAAAAACAAAAGAGTCACCTCCGGTATTCTGATATGGAATAAAGAAAATCAGGAGCGCAGAAATCAGTGTTGAATTCCTGTGCTCCTGTATCGTTTAGTATGCAAAATTACTCTGCACTTTGCGTGGAAGATTCTTCTCCGTCTGTCTCGTAAATAATGCGATGAATATGCTCGCCAGCAGCTTCCAGATCATACTTCCATACCCAGGCGCCGTTATCTTCACCGCCCCAGGCATTTTCTTCCTCACTAGGAATGGTATACATCTCAATTTCGGGATTATTAACCAAAATACTTGCCAAAGAAATCATCTCACCATAATCCAGCGAGGTTGTGACCAGAGGTGCAAGCTGTTTGATTACACTGGGATACTCTGCAACGCCCATTTCTTCTACACGGGCCAGAATTGCCATTAGTACCTCCTGCTGACGATCTGCGCGGGCCATGTCTGTACCGACATTTCGAATACGGGCGTAAGAAACCGCCTGATCACCGTTGAGCGTTACCATACCGGTTTGATACAAATCCTTGTCGTAAATATCAATACCATGCATGTGAAAATTAATTTCTTCCAGCTCTTCCGGTGTTACATCAATTTCAACCCCACCGACCGCATCAACTACATCGGCCAATTGGTCAAAGTTAACGCGCACATAATCACGAACATTCATATTGAAGTTCTGATTCAGTGTTTTAATCGCCAGCGGTGCGCCGCCCCACCAGTAAGAAGTAGTAAGTTTTGCTTTTCCATAGCCTTCAATTTCTACCTGCGTATCGCGCAGAATCGAAATCAATTTGAGCTTGTTATGTTTTTTATCCACCGAAAGGATCATCGTGGCATCCGCGTGACCCTGGTCATCGTGGGTACGGGAATCAATGCCATACAGGGCAATATTGGTGATTGAGCCCTCCTGTTCGTTTTTGCTAGCCACACCCAACTCATCATCCGATTTTGGAAAATTGGTATCAATATTCAAATCTCCCAAAAAATACCACGCTGCACAAAAAGCACCGCCTGTGAGCACCAGGATAACAGACAATACGCCAATTAATATTTTTTTCCACCGGGATTTCTTTTTCTTTCCTTTTTCGTTTGCAGCTTCGGGAGAGAAACTGTAAATGTCCTCAAAATCTTTGTTTTGGGGCATACGGTCACATCCTTTCCAATCTTTGGAAACTGGTTTTCAGACGCCCCGGCTGCACAAAAGCAAAAAAAGATCCGGGTACAACACGTCACAATAAAACAGTATACCACGTAATTGTATCGTAATTGTATCGTATTCGATGTATTTTGTAACAATTTTTTGAACAATAGAAGAGTCTGCCGAAATAAAGGAACTTGTCAAATCCGACTGTTTAACAAAGAGATCAAACAGTCCGCACTGTTTTCAGCCAGCTCCAGAACAGGCCCAGGGTCTGGCATGTTTTCCAGATAATGCGAGTCGCTGTCCTGAATCAGGCGCAGAGAAGAAAGCTCGGGGTATAGACGACACACTTTTTCTCGGTCTGCCCGAGGACTCAGTTCTGCACATGTAAACCCGATCTCAGGGGGAATCCCGCCCAAGCTGGCCGTAATGCTGTAGGAATCTTTATCCACATGGGCAGGAAAAGCCGTACCGCCGTAGCTGCGCACCCGTTCGGGCACTTCATAAACGCCAATATCTGCGGCGGCAATCAGCAATAATTCTTCTTTTCCAATGGGCTGGTCTTCTTCATCCAACACCAATTGTTCCCCAAAAATTTCCGGCCGATTCAGAATTGCGGGGGAGTGGGTCCGCACCCATTCTCCGAATGAGAGAGCGGCTCGCACTGTTGGGAACAAACAAACCACATGGGCTTCTTCACGGGTACAAAGCTCCATCCCCGGCACCACAGTGATGCCCATCCGCTGGCCGGCCTTTACGGCAGCCGGCGTGTTCAGGCAGCTGTTGTGATCTGTCAAAGCGATGATATCATACCCCAGCAGCTTTGCCATACCAACAATGTTGTTGGGGGTCATCTCCATATCTCCGCAGGGGGAAAGGCAGGAGTGAAGGTGCAGGTCATATCGCAGCTTCATGGCGCTGCCTCGGGGAGTAATCTGGAAATCGCTACCGCCATGGCATAGGTATCCTGCTCTGTGGTAAGAATCGGGATTTCCTGCATATCCGCACGCTTTTTGGCGTCTTCATCCAACGCGGCGGATTCTGTCAGCACAATGCAGGCAGCGTCGGTCAGCGACGCCACCGCAATTGCATTGATATTTCCCATCACGGTGAGCCATACATCCCCGCTCTCGGCCCTTGCCATTACCCAGCTGAGCAGGTCTCCGGCATAACACCCGGTAATTTCGCGGTCAAATCCGTCTTCACCGGCCAATACCGTCAAAGACAGCGCAGCAGCCAGTTCCTGAACTGTCATGGGATCACTTCCTTTTCTGATATTTGTACCGGCAGGCATACGGCTGCATATGTTATAAGGGGCGAAAAAATCTGCCGGTTACTTCTCGTGTTTCTCATGGCCGGAAATGTTTTTGAAGATATCGGCCATCTGCTGAATCTCTTCACGCAGAACAAAAATACAATCACTTTCCTTCGCCAGGCCTTTTACCACATCTTCTGCCAGCGCTTTACACGAGGGCGCTCCGCAGGCGCCGCAGTCGAGACCCGGGAATTTTTCGCCGATGTCATCAATTTCCATCATCATCTGCATGGCTTCGCTCAAATCTTCCGAAAGCGTAAGCACCGGCGAGAATTTCAGTGATTCCTGCCAGTTCATTACAGTGGGAATTTCTTCCCGCAGATGATTTTTGGAGACCGGCAGATATTTGCGCAGCCTTTGCAGGCGCGCTTTGGCAACATAGGCGTTTTCTACGCACAGCACGCCGCCCACACAGCCGCCGGAACAGGCGTTCAGTTCGATAAAATCCAGCTCCCTGATTCGCTCATCTTCCAGCTCTTCCAGCACGTGGATGACATTTTCGATGCCGTCTGCCGCCAGATATTTATCGTTGAGCAGCGCAGAAGCTTCGCCGCCGCTGGAAGCCCAGCTGACGCCGATAATGCCCGACTCTGAAATTGGTTCAATCTGCTCCAGCTTATCCATTTTTGAAGAGAGAGTCGGAAAGATTTCACTGATAGCGATGGCTCCGTCTACCATGGATTTTTCGATTCCAATCGGCTGTTTGATATCCGTTACCTTAGCGGGGCAAGGGGTAATGAAGAAACAACCGATTTTTTCCGGTGGAAGCCCCGTTTTTTTGGCCGCTTCTGTTTTTGCAAAACCTGCTGCGGTCTCCATAGGTGAGCGCAAAGGCAGCACATGTGGGCAGAGGTCTGGGAATCGCACCCGGATAAGGCGTACGACTGCCGGGCAGGCAGAGCTAATCACCGGACGGGGAAGAGAGTCATCCGCCATCAGGCGGCGAGTAGCCTCTGAAACCAGCTCGGCCGCGCGTGAGACCTCAAAAACTTCGTCAAACCCCATTTGCTTGAGACCCGTCAGTACAAAGTCAATATCGTCCAGATTGTTGAACTGCCCGTATAGTGTAGGAGCGGGCAGGGCAATGGTGTAAGAAAATTCTTTCAGACGTTCCAAATGGTCAAATTTGGTCTTTTTGGCGTGGTGTGGACAGACACGGATACATTCTCCGCAGTCAATGCACCGTTCGGAAATGATCTGTGCTTTGCCATCGCGCACACGAATCGCCTCGGTGGGACAGCGTTTGATGCAGTTGGTACATCCAACACACTTTTCTCTGTCCAATACGACAGAATGGAAAAACAGATCCAACTCCTCGCCTCCCATCACGATTTGTGATTGACAAGCACTGTCATTTTCAGGGTGGTTCCTTTTCCCACCTCAGTATCAATAGTCATTTCATCGGTATATTTTTTCATGTTAGGAAGGCCCATACCAGCGCCGAAGCCCAGCGACCGTACCTGGTCAGGTGCAGTGGAATATCCGGCCTGCATGGCTTTTTCCACATCGGCAATTCCGGGGCCATGGTCTTCCAGAACAATATCTACCCGCTGCGGCTCGATAGTCACAAAAGCCTGACCGCCGCCCGCATGGATTACCATATTGATTTCTCCCTCATACATGGCAATTGCTACCCGGCGGATAGCATCGGGGTCATAGCCCAGCTTTTTCAGCTTTCGCTTTACATCGCTGGAAGCTTCCCCAGCGCGGGTAAAATCATCGCCGGGAACTTCGTATTTGAGTGAAAGCCCGCTCATTCTTTCTCACAACCTCCCCGCAGTCCTGCATCGTAAAGCTTTCCGCAGGCTGTAAACATTCTGTAGCGCGTTTGCAGAACCGTCATGTCACGGTCTTCTGCCAGCCGGAGCACGGTTGCATCCGGAACCTTGTCGCGAACAAACACAATACAGTGCATGTCCATCATTTCGGCCGTACGTACCACCTGGGGGTTCATCAGCCCGGTAAGCAGAACTGACTGATCTTTTACAAAAGCCAGAACATCGCTCATCATATCGCTTCCGCAGGCGGTTTTTACTTCGGTATCCATATTTCCTTCTACCAGTACCTGGGCGTCAAGAATGGCTGCGACATCGCTGATTTTCATTGAGAAACCTCCTTGTTATTGTTTCTTATAAAAATTTCCGAAAAAGGTATATTCAAAAAGCCCTTACAGGTTTTTGCCAATTTCATAAGCTTTATCCAGCAGCGCCTGCATTTCTTCGGGCGGCATCCCAGCACTGCAGGTCAAAGAATCGATAATCTGCATACTCTGTGCAGAAAGACATTCCAGATACCAGCGGTAATTTTTCTCGGCAGCCTCATAAGGTTTTGGCATTCCCTGCGAAAAAACACCGACCAGTTTCACATCGTTTTGCAGGCGTGAAGTATGATCTTTGTTTGTCAGGCAGTAGTGGCGGTTCATAAAGGTGAGCATAGGGCCGCATACCTGCGAAAAATAATTGGGAGCAGAGACAATCAGCGCGCCGGCTTTATGCAGATTTCTCCAGTACCCCTTCAGATCATCCCGAATGCAGCAGTCAGAATTCTTCCTTTTACAGTAACCGCAGCCACAGCAGCCCTGTACCTTTATTCTGTCAATCTCATATACCAAAACCTCGTGCCCGGCATCTACTGCACCATCCAAAATACGATTTGTAACTTTTGCAGATATACCCTTGGTTCTGGGGCTTCCTAATACAGCAATCACTTTCATGACAAGTTCACTCCTAAAAAACAGGACAGGGACACAGGACGGCTATTTCGCATCTGTACCAAAGATTTCTCACATTGACGCAAATTTATCATGCAAACAACTTCTTTTAAATCAGTATAGCATCCCTCATAAACTTTGTCCAGCATTATCCCGCTTTGATATGATACAGATTTTTGCTTTCATAGCATACATCAGAAAATACGGAATTTTCCGGCTTGACGTGAGCCCTTTGTAATTTTTTATGCAGTCATTCCTAAAAATCACGTAAAAATTTTCGCTCGTTCATATAGAATCGATTGACTTTATCAAGGTAAAGCGGTATAATAGGAACAAATTTGCGGAAACCCGACAAATTTCCGCGTTCAAATATTACATTGTTTGGAGGTACCCTACTTATGAAACGCGTGTATAACTTCTCCGCAGGCCCCTCGATTCTCCCGGAAGCGGTGCTTCGCCGCGCAGCCGACGAAATGCTCGACTATCAGGGTTCTGGTCAGTCCGTGATGGAGATGTCACATCGATCTAAGGAGTATGGGGCGATCATCGAATCTGCGGAAAGCCTGCTGCGTGAAGTGATGGGCATTCCGGACAATTACAAAGTGCTGTTCCTGCAGGGCGGCGCATCTTCCCAGTTTGCCATGGTTCCCATGAACCTGATGACCGGCAGCGGCAAAGCTGACTATGTTTTGACCGGCCAATGGGCAACCAAAGCCTATAAAGAAGCTGCACGGTACGGTGACGTAAACGTGGTCGCTTCTTCCAAGGATAAGACTTTCTCTTATATTCCCAAGCTGGATCCTGCCACCTTTACCCCAGACGCAGATTATTTCCATATCTGCATGAACAATACCATTTATGGAACCAAATATCACACACTGCCTGATACCGGCAAGGTGCCGCTGGTAGCTGATGTTTCTTCCTGTATCCTCAGCGAACCGATCGATGTTTCTAAATTCGGCGTGCTGTATGCCGGTGCACAAAAAAATATGGCGCCGGCTGGCCTGACGGTTGTTATCATCCGCGAAGACCTTATCGGCCACGCTATGGAGATTACTCCCACCATGTTCAACTATCAGACCCACGCGGACAATGGCTCCATGTTCAACACTCCGCCTTGCTATACCATTTATATTGCAAAGCTGGTGCTGGAGTGGCTGAAAAATGATATCGGCGGTCTGGAAGAGATGAAGAAGATCAACGAAAAGAAAGCAGCCCTGCTGTATAACTTCCTCGATTCTTCCAAGCTGTTCAAGGGCACTGTCGTTCCCGAGGATCGCTCTTTGATGAATGTACCGTTTATTACAGGAAATGAAGAGCTGGACGCCAAGTTTGTCAAAGAAGCTGCCGCAGCTGATTTTGTCAACCTGAAGGGTCACCGTTCCGTAGGTGGTATGCGCGCTTCTATTTACAATGCAATGCCCATGGAAGGCGTAGAAAAGCTGGTCGCATTTATGGAACAGTTTGAAAAGGAGAATCTGTGATATGTATCAAATTCATTGCCTGAATAAAATCAGCCCCATCGGTACCGACCGTTTTGGGGAGAACTATACAATCGGAGCCGATCTGGCTCAGGCAGATGCCGTTCTGGTTCGTTCTGCCGCTATGCATGACATGGAGCTGCCCGAGCAGCTGCTGGCAATTGCCAGAGCAGGTGCCGGTGTCAACAATATCCCGATTGAGAAGTGCAGCCAGCAGGGTATTGTGGTCTTCAATACCCCCGGCGCCAATGCAAATGCAGTGAAAGAGCTGGTGCTCTGCGGCTTGCTGCTGGCCTCCCGCAAAGTCGCCAAGGGTATTGATTGGGCTCGCAGCCTGAAGGGTGAAGGCGAGCAGGTAAGCAAACTGGTGGAAAAAGGCAAATCTGCATTTGTTGGCCCCGAAATTTCCGGCAAAGCGTTGGGTGTTATCGGTCTGGGTGCCATTGGTATTCTGGTTGCTAATGCTGCGGAAGCGCTGGGTATGACTGTGTTTGGCTATGACCCGTATTTGTCGGTAGATGCCGCTTGGGGACTTTCCAGCAGCGTGCGCCACGCCCGTTCACTGGATGAAATTTACGCGAACTGCGATTACATCACCTTGCATCTGCCCCAGACGCCCGATACCAAGGGAATGATCAATGCCGAAGCGCTGGCCAAGATGAAAGACGGCGTGCGCATTTTGAACTTTGCCCGTGGCGGACTGGTGAATTCTGCGGATATGATCGCAGCACTGGAAAATGGCAAAGCCGCAGCATATGTAACGGACTTCCCGGATGATGATCTGCTGGGTGTAGACGGTGTGACCCCGATTCCGCATCTGGGTGCTTCTACACCGGAGTCTGAGGATAATTGTGCCAGCATGGCAGTGGATCAGCTGAAAGATTATCTGGAAAACGGCAACATCCGAAATTCTGTGAATATGCCTGCAGTGAGCATGGCAAGAGCCGAAGGCCTGACCCGTATCTGCATCCTGCATCGGAATGTGCCCAACACCATCAGTCTGTTCTCCGGTGCGGTGGGCAATGCCGGTGTGAACATTGAAAACATGCAGAGTATGTCCCGAGGGGATTATGCCTACACGATTTTCGATGTCTCCGGTGAGCTGGCAGACGACGCCGTAACCGGCCTGTCCGGTATGGAGCCGATCATCCGTGTGCGTGTGATTCGTTAAATTTTCATTTCAAATAGCAAAAGCCCGTCAGATATGGCGGGCTTTTTTATGTAAAAAATGTGCCGCCTGAGAGTCTTTTCCCAGACGGCACGTTTTTTATTCCAGTCTTTGAATCAGGCGGTAGATTTCCTGCATCCGTACATCAATATCTGCAATTGCAGCGGCGCTTTCCAGCATAGCTTCACAGATCTCCTGCGGAATTTGCTTGTCTGATTTATAACGCAGGTCGTGTTCCAAACTTGCCCAGAAGTCCATCGCGACAGTGCGAATCTGCACTTCTACCGTTACCTGTTCTGTGCGTTCCGAAAGAAATACGGGAATTGAAAGATCCAGATGTAAGCTGCGATATCCATTATAGTTGGGATGTTTGATATAGTCCTGCTTTTTCACCAGACGAATATCCGACTGCCGCAGCAGCATATCAGCTACGCTGTAGACATCGTCGATATAACAGCAGACTACACGAATGCCCGCAATATCATTCAGATTTTTTTTCGCGGATTCAATGCTGATTTCAACACCCTTTTTTTTCAGTTTGTTCAGAATACTCGGGGAAGATTTCAGACGGCTTTCCACATGATGAATAGGGTTGCGCGCAAAACGGACGTTGAATTCTTCATTCAGAATCTGCAATTTGGTTTCAATTTCCTTAATAGCGGCCTTATATAAATGCTGTAATTCCAGAAACTCTCGCAGATTGCTGAACAGTTCATCGGATAAGGCCATTCCATCCGGGGTGATTCCCGGTTCATACAGACGGTTTTCCATAACTCCTGTCCTTTCAATAACCAAAAATCCCACCAATTGGGTTTGAGTAATACTGCCTGTTCTTATCATACCAGAGAAATGAAGAAATGTACAGGAAGAGCGGGAATTTTCAAAAAGAAGCTTTTCTGTCACCATTGTTCCAGCCTGTGCATAGAATATACATGACGGTATGATACTGTCACGGATTAAATCGAGAGGAGAGAATCGCCATGAATATTTATAGACCATCCGAATGTGGATGCGGCGGTTCGCGCCAATGCTGGCAGGATTCCCCTTGTTATCCTGCTGAAAACTGTTGTCCCCCTCCGACCTGTTGCAGCTGTTGTGTTCCCGGGCCAAGAGGCCCGCAGGGGCCGACAGGTCCACAAGGAGTACAGGGAATTCAGGGTGTAGAGGGTCCTACCGGAGCGACCGGCGCAACAGGTCCGGCAGGCAGAGACGGTGGTATTGGCCCCACTGGTCCCACTGGCGCAACTGCTCCGTCAATATATGCACAACAAGGAAAATGCCGTAACCATGCGGCTTTCAGCACATTAAAGACAATTAAACAACCCCTATAATTACACCTAAAACGCCGTAGCAAGGTTGGACAAGCCTTGATATGGCGTTTTTAAGTGAGTAGGATATGTCGCCGCAGCTTGAAAAGAGTTGCGGTTTTTTTATGCTCGAAAACAGGCGGTAACGTGGAACGTTAGGCGCGAAAAAGCCCTTGCAATACAAGGCTTTTCAGACACAAAAACGGCAAAGGCATACTGCAATACCAAAACCGCCGAAAACGGCTTTCTAATATTCCACGCAGACCGAGAAAGGAAGTGATAAAAAATGGCAGTTTTCCGAGTTGAGAGAAATACGGGCTATACCGTTATGAGCAACCACCACTTGCGCAATAAGGAACTCACCTTAAAGGCAAAAGGCTTGCTTTCGCAAATGCTGTCTTTGCCCGAAGATTGGGATTATACCCTTGCGGGCTTATCTCACATCAACCGCGAGAAGATCGACGCAATCCGCGAAGCGGTCAAAGAACTTGAAAAAGCCGGATATATCGTCCGCAGCCGGGAACGCGACGAGAAAGGACGTTTGCGCGGTGCGGATTATGTCATATACGAGCAGCCGCAGCCCAAAGAGCCGGAAGCAGCTACCAGCAGCGAACAGCCGCCTACATCGGATTTACCTACATTGGAAAATCCAACATTGGATAATCCAACGTTGGAAAAACCTACGCAGGAAAAACCTACGTTGGAAAATCCAACGCAATTAAATAAA
>CAMLSX010000001.1 GCA_946484175.1 uncultured Clostridia bacterium | reverse complement strand
TCAACAGACCTTTTCAGATCCTTTAATGATACTCCGCATGGTCCGAGTGGCGAGACTTGAACTCACGGCCTCTTGACCCCCAGTCAAGCGCGCTACCAACTGCGCCACACCCGGATGTTGTTGCCTGATCACCGGCAACGGAAGTTATTATACACGACAAAAGGCTTCTTGTCAACAATTTTTTCGAATTTTTTTGAAATTATTTTTGATTTACCAACAACTAAATTTTGATTCTTTTTTCTTGATGTATATTATGAAGTGTGTTATGATAATCTAAATAAAGATATAAATACAAAAAATAAATATTCTTGTATCAAAAGGAGTGGAAGCGTGGAGAAAAAAAAGAGAAAAAAAATAAATTATCGTGCGTTTCGATTTAGAAGCAGAATGAAGCTAATAGCATTTTTTATGGTATTCATACTCTTAGTTGCAGGAATTGTACGGCTATTCTTATTTATTATACCAGAAGAAACGACGGTACAGGGGGCTTCTGACAAATCTCCTCAGCAGAATACAGCTGCCTCAGAGAAATCATCGCTGTCATGGGAGCATACCATATCACTGGAAGAAAATCCTGATCAATGTTTCAATGATCAGATTCGTCAGAGAAAAGAGTGGAATCTGGTGCTTGTCAATCCAGAAGTAAAGCTGCCGGATGAATATCGTCAAAACAGCGAAATTATCACTGCTTTCGACAGACAGATGGATTCCCGTTTGGAAGAGCCTTATGAAAAACTTTACCGTGCTGCTTGTGATGCTGGAATTTCACTCTGGATTTCTTCCTGTTATCGCAGCAGCGAGCTTCAGCAGGAGCTTTTTCAGGAAGAGATTGATAAAAATCTGAAGAGCGGAATGACACAGACACAAGCAGAGGCAGAAGCTGAAATAGCAGTAGCAAGACCCGGATACAGCGAGCATAATACCGGTTTGGCTATTGATTTCAACGGCGTAACAATGGACTTCGAAAACAGCAAAGCATTTTCATGGCTTCAAAAAAATGCAGCAGAGTACGGTTTTATCTTGCGATATCCGAAAGGGAAGGAATCGATTACTCATATTATGTACGAGCCATGGCATTACCGATATGTTGGAGTGGAACACGCCAAAAAGATGAAAGAGAAGGGAATGTGCCTAGAGGAATATCTTTATTATTTACAGGAAAACGAATCATGAAAAAGCAAAACCGGAAAGAGGTCTATATAATCTCTTTCCGGTTTTTATGTATCTGTTATTTATTTTCCCAGGGAACATCAAAATCGCGCAGACAATTTTCTGCAACGGGGAAAAAGAAGGTTTCAGTTTCCTTTTGACGCAGAATCTGTCGGCCACCCTCATCACCAGTTAACAGAAGTAATTCCCGATGCGCATTGGGTGGGAAAATGCACGGACTTCCCATACGATTTCCGCAGCAAACACGGCCATAGGCTTTTCCGCTGGCTTTGAATGCGTCCAGAAATTGCAGAAATTCTTCGCCGGTAAAAAACGGCTGGTCGCACACGAAAAAGCATAAAAATGCATTGGGACGGCAGGCTTGTACGCCAGCACGAATAGAAGCTGCCACGCCTTCATCAGGAGGCGGCGCCTCTACTGGATAAAATCCAAGTTGCCGTGCTGCTTCACAAATTTCCAGATTGCGGGTGACAACCCGTACCGGATGTTCCTGAATGGCAGAAAGTGCTTCCAGTGCATATCGAAATAGAGGTTTTCCAAAAAAATCAGCGGTTAATTTTTGGCCGCCAAACCGTCTGGAGGCGCCGCCTGCCAGTAGAATAATGTCGATTTTCAAAGCAAACGCCTCCTTTAGTCATATCGGGAATTGAGACATCTTCCCCGCAGATAGAAACATGCGGGGAAGATGTTATGATTTTCATTTGTTTTTCTCTTCCATGGCGAAGAAAATGTCTTCGCTGCGAACCGGCAGGGTGTCAAAGAAACATCCGGTAGCATTATACAGTGCATTCATAATGGCCGGAGCTGGTGTATTGATGACCAGCTCGCCGATGGATTTTGCACCAAAGGGGCCGGTGGGCTCATAACTGCTTTCAAACTCAATGTGGATTTTGCCCACGTCCAGACGGCTGGGAATCTTGTATTGCAGGAAGGAATTGTTCTCCATCTTGCCGCTGGCACTATAGCAGATATCCTCATACAGCGCCATGCCGATGCCCTGCACAATGCCGCCTTCGGTCTGTACCCGGGCCAGATTGGTGTTGATGACGGTGCCGCAGTCCACTGCGCCCACATAGTCCACCACTTCCACCTTGCCGGTTTCCGGGTCAAGGTCGATTTCTGCCATGCCCACCATAAACGGCGGCGGAGAAATGAGAGAAGAATGGGACTCGCTGGCAGACAGGCACCGGTTGTGGCCTTCATAGCTGGCATAGCCGATTTCTTCCAGCGTGACCTGTTTTTCCGTACCGGGGACAAATACCCGCTTTCCGTCAAACTCGGCGGTTTCTTCCGGAACGTTCAGCATGAAAGCACCGGTTTTCAGAATCTTTTCCCGGAGCACCTGACAAGTCTTGACCACAGCCATACCAGTGACATAGGTGGTGGAGGAAGCATAGGAGCCGGTATCATAGGGGGAGAAGTCCGTATCCACGCCACGCACCGCAATCCGATCCAGGTCGCAGTCCAGACAATCTGCTGCCATCTGGGAAAGGATAGTATCGCAGCCGGTACCCATATCGGTGCAGCCCAGCAACAGGGTATAAAAACCGTCGTCGTTCAGGCGGATTTCTACGCTGGCGATATCCACACCGGAAATACCGCTGCCCTGCATGGCCATGGCCACGCCTACACTGCGGATATGGCCATTTTCCAGCACGCGGCGGGGATATTTGTTATCCCAGTCCATCATCTCTTTAGCTTTTGCCATGCACTTGTCCAACGTGCAACTGTTGCAGGGCTCATTGTAATAGGTGGGCATCATCTGGCCCTGTGCCACCATGTTCTTTTCCCGGAGCACACAAGGGTCCATGCCCAGCTTTGCCGCCAATTCACTGACAGCGGATTCCACCGCAAAAATGCCCTGAGTTGCGCCGTAACCGCGGTAAGCGCCGCCGCCCATGGTGTTGGTATACACCACTTCATTGTCAAAACGGGCAGCTTCCAAGCCGCCGTACAAAGAAAGGGACTTGTGTCCCACCAGTCCGATGGTGGTGGGACCGTGGTCGCCATAAGCGCCGGCATTGGACAGTGCGTACAGATCAATGGCGCGGATGACGCCGTCCTTGCTGGCGCCTACCCGCACTTTCATCTGCATCTGATGACGGGGAGAACCGTTGGTCATACTCTCTTCCCGAGAATAGATGATGCTGGCCGCCCGGCCTGTTTTCAGGGTAACAATAGCGGGAAACAGCTCACTGACAACACTCTGTTTTGCGCCGAAGCCGCCGCCGATCCGGGGCTTGACCACACGGATTCTGGATTTGGGAATCTGCAATGCGTTAGAAAGAATACGCCGGGCGTGGAAGGGAACCTGGGTGGAGCTTACCACCGTCAAACGGCCGTATTCGTCGATATAGGAAAAGGTGCGGAACGTTTCCATCATGGCCTGATTGTTGGCCTTGGTGTTGAAGGTGCGTTCGACCACTACATCACAGGTTTTGAGCACTTCGTCCACGTCCCCAATGTCCATCCGCTCTGTGCTGCACAGGTTCCGCTTGTTATCGGCTCCCACCGGGCACAGGGCGCGGAAATTGTCCTCGGGATGAACGAGAATGGTATTGTCCTTGGCCTTGGTAAAGTCCAGCAGCGGCTCCATGACGTGGTATTTGACCTTAATCAACCGCAGAGCCTTGTCAGCTGCCTGCTCATTTTCCGCGGCCACAATGGCTACCGGGTCGCCATAGCAGCGCAGATGACGGTCGAGAATCAGCCGGTCATAGGGGCTGGGTTCGGGATAAGTCTGTCCGGCCGTGGTGAAACGGGCATCGGGCACGTCCTCCCAAGTGAGAATACAGCACACACCGGGCACTTTCAGCGCAGCGGCGGTGTTGATAGATTCGATATCCGCGTTGGAATGTGGGCTGCGCAGGAGCTTGACCACCAGCGCATTCTGGGGAATCAGGTCGCCGGTATAGACTGGCTTACCAGTGACAAGGCTCATGGCGTCCTTTTTTCGGATGGGCGCATTGACAAAACTCATGACTGCACCTCCTGCTTGTGTGCCAGATAGTTTTTCACGGCCCGCAGCTGGCTCTGGTAGCCGGTGCAGCGGCACAGATTGCCGGAAAGGTATTCCTGAATTTCGGCTTCGGTGGGGTCTTTCAGTTCCCGCACCATGGCCAGCACATTCATGATAAAGCCAGGGCTGCAAAAGCCGCACTGTTCGCCGCCTTGATCTGCCAGAAATGCACCGAACTCGGCAGCCTCTTCCTGCAAGCCTTCCAGTGTGGTGACACTGTGGCCGTCGGCTCTCGCCGCAAGATAGCTGCATGAAAGGATGGGCTTGCCGTCCAGATGGACGGTGCACAGGCCGCAGTTGGAGGTTTCACAGCCTCTTTTGACGGAATAACAGCCCTTCTGGCGCAGATAATCCAGCAAAACCATATCCGGCGCAATTTCGTCGGTATATTTTTTTCCGTTAATGGTTACGGTAATCAGCATGAAGTACCCTCCTTCAGTGAACATACAGCACGGCGGCAAAGAACGCCTGCCATGCGGCAGCGGTATTCCTTACTACCCCGAAGATTGGAACCAAACTGAACGGTTTCTTCGACCTGGCGGCAGATTTCAGCCAGCGCTTCGTCAGTTTCCGGGAAGGAGAATTCCAGAGCAACTGCGCGCATGGGCCGTGCGCCAACGACGACGCGAAGGGTACCATTCAGCACAGAGGCGGCACAGGTGAGCACCGGAATATCGGTAGCGCTCTGGCGCAGGCTTTCATAAGCAGCGCGGCGGCCATTTACGGCAATGTGAACCTTTGCCAGCACATCGTTATCATAGGGCATTTTCGCATATTCTTCGAGCGAAACCAGTCCTGCATGAGCCAGTTCTACCTGACAGTCCAGCGCCATCAAAAAGGTGAGAATATCGGAGAAACCAAACCGGGAAACCAGACTTCCGCCCAGAGTAGCGCAGTTGCGGAACTGTACGCCTACAATGTGGCGGGTTATCTCATAAAAACCATTTCCAAAAGCCTCTTTCAGCTCCAGACTGGTTTCCAGCTGACGCAGTGTCACCATAGCACCCAGCACAAATTCCTCTGGAGTTTTTTCAATTTTATCCAGCCCCAAGCCCGAAAGGTCAATCAGAGTCTGATAACGGCGGCGGTTCATTTTCATCCAGCATCCGCCGCCCACAATGGCGTTGTTCCGCTTTTGGTTCAGCTCATAGGCTTCTTGCAGGGTAGCGGCTTTAACATATTGCTGTGCGGTAAACAAATCGTACCCTCCTTTTATCCGAAAAATTGCTTTCCGAAAATATTTTCTTAAAATTATATATAATGTGCAAAAGATAATTTCCCTTTTTACAGTATACCACAAACGCAGAGTAAGGTAAAGGAAAAGGGCAGGAATTCCGGGAATATCCCTGGATTTTCCTGCCGAAAATGAACAAAGCAAAAGGGCTGTCTGCATGAGGAGCGTTGATGCGCCCCGGCATGTCAGACAGCCCCGGGAATCCTGTCAGAAATTATTCAGCGGATCCTTCCTTGTCCTTGGGAAGAATCAGGTTCATGATAGTTGCGATAACAAAGGTCATGATAATGCCGTTCTGGGCAAAAATCTGGCTGACCCACTCGGGCATCTGTGCCAGAGAATCGGGTACCATACCGATGCCGACACCAACACCCAGTGCCACAGCTACGATCATGCCGTTGCGGCCATCCAGCTTTTCACGCTGGAGAGAGGTCATGCCGCTGACCAGAATCATGGCGAACATGATGACAGCAGCGCCGCCCAGCACGGACTGGGGCATGACGGACAGCAGTGCGGACAGTTTGGGACAGAAGCCGCACAGAATCAGGAACACTGCACCGGTCATGATGCAGAAGCGGTTCACGACCTTGGTAACGCCTACCAGACCCACGTTCTGGCTGAAAGAAGTGTTGGGCAGAACACCAAACAGCGCAGCGATAAAGCTGCCCAGACCGTCAGCCACCACGCCGCCGGAAAGCTCTTTGGTAGTGGGTTCGCGGTTCAGACCACCATTGGCGATACCAGAAATATCACCGACAGTTTCCACAGCAGTTGCCACATACATAATCAGCATGGCGACGATAGCCTGCCAGTTGAATTCCATAGCAACGGGCATAAAGCTGGGCAGGCTGAACCAGGCAGCATCTGCCACAGGCTGAAAGTCCACCATGTTCAGGCAGATCGCCACGATATAGCCCACGATAATGCCGATCAGGATAGCAGAAATGCTCAGGAAGCCTTTGGTAAACTGCTTGAAGATAATGATGACCACCAGAACGATGGTACCCACCAGCAGATGCTTCCAGTGGCCGTAATCAGCTGCACCGGAACCGCCAGCAAAGTAGTTGACACCTACCGGCAGCAGGGAAAGGCCGATGGACATGATGACCAGGCTGGTGACAACCGGCGGGAAGAGCTTTTTCAGAGGCTTGATGAAGAAGCCCAGCACGATCTCGAACAGACCGCCGATCAGAGATGCACCCATAATAGCGCCGTAGCCATAAGAAGCGCCGATAGCCTTACAGGTTCCGATAAAACCGGAGCTGGTACCCATAACTACGGGCAGACCGCAACCGGCTTTCCAGATGGGATACAGCTGAATGAGGGTGGTGACACCGGCGATGAACATGGCGTTCTGAATCAGGGAAGATTTCAGGCCGGTTGCCATTTGCAGAGAGCCGCAGATAATGAGCAGCGGCGAGACATTTCCCAGGAACATAGCCAGCACATGCTGGATGCCCAAGGGGATAGCTTTGGACAGCGGGACTCTGCCGTCCAGTTGATAAATACTGCCTGTTGCTTTGTTCATACTTGACATAAGCTCCTTGTACTGCGCAATTTCGGCACAGGGCAAAGAGCCGCTCACAAAAAAGAACGCGGCAAAGACGCAAAAGGCCCCTGACGCTTTTCTTTGTTGCGTAGCATTCCGGATAGGCCGGAAGGTAGAGACTCTCAGCCCGTTTTGCTGAGATTATACGCATTATTTTTATCAGTGTATCATATCTTGTGGGGGGCTTTCCAGAGAATTCGACAAAATTATGAAGAAATCGTAAAATTTCATTGCGATGCACAAAAAAACGCATCTTCATTTGCAGGAGTTTGGAGCTGTTTTTCAAAGAAGACTTTCTTTTCAGCAGCTTTTCTTTATATACTAAATAAAAAAATAGCTCGTATTGCTGGATGACGAGAAGGAGGAGTTAAAAAATGATGAGTTCGCAGGAATCCAAACAGCGTATGGAAGAAGGAAGAATCTATTTTCCCAATGACCCGGAAATTGTCAAAAAGCAGTTTGCTTGTATGGAAGTGATGTATGAATACAATGCCACGCATGCAGCAGAACAGGAAAAACGCGCCTCGTTACTTCCTAAAATGCTGGCGGAAGTAGGAGAAGGATGTTACATTGAACCGCCTCTGTATTCAAACTGGGGTGGAAAACATCTGCACTTTGGCAAAGGTGTGTATGTCAATTTCAATTTTACCGCAGTAGATGACCGGGATATCTATATCGGTGATTATGTCATGATCGGCCCCAATGTCACAATCGCGACAGCTGGGCATCCGATAGAGCCTTCGCTGCGCCGCCAGGGGATGCAGTACAACATGGAAGTACGTATCGGAAATAATGTCTGGCTGGGTGCTGGCGTTATCGTTTTGCCTGGCGTGACGATTGGAGAAAACAGCGTGATTGGTGCGGGCAGTATTGTCACAAAAGATATCCCCGCCAATGTGGTAGCGGTAGGCAACCCCTGTAGAGTTCTGCGTGAAATCGGCGAGCATGACCGCAAATATTATTACCGTGACCGGGAAATCGACCTCCCCATAGAATAAGAAAAACCAAAGCCTTCCGGAGAAACCCGGAAGGCCCAGCTTGTCGATGAATCCAACTGGCCGAAAAAGTTGCACAAAACAGTTCGCGTGGTCATCGCTGCAAAATCGCAGAAGCTCCCCCGCGACGCAAAAGTTTTCGTCAAACTTTTTCAAAAGGTTGTGGGGTTTCCAAAGGGGTAAAACCCCTTTTGGCCGCTCTCCGCAGAGAGCGGAATTCTTTCTGTGTCCCAAAACGCGGGAAAGGGTGAGAAAACAGCCCGGTGGGCTGTTTTTGAGGGGAAACCCACGTCTGGGGTTTCCCCTTTAAAAATTCCTTCCTTGTGCAATAATTTGCCAGCAGCGAAGAACTTTTTCGACAGGCTAAGCCTTCCGGAAAAACCCGGAAGGCTGATTTTTTTGAGCTATTAATATTCAACCAGATTAATTGCCGAAGTCATCGCAAAGTACTTTCCATTCGGGATGTATTCAGGAATACTGTTTCCAGAACCCAGCGCGTAGCCTCCGCGTTCGCGTGAAGCTTCCAACATGGCTTTTGCACGCTGTACAATTTCTTCATCGCTGGAACGAATCAGGAAGTCTACATCCAGACCACCCAGAATAGCAATCCGGTCACCCCACAGGCGATATGCTTCTTCCACCGGGACAATATTGTCCTCGTAAGAATGACGGCCATCATATTTCATGTCATCAATGATGTCATCCATAATATCAGCCATATATCCGCAGGAATGGAGGATAGCGGGTTTTCCGTATTTGTGTGCTGCTTCTACACTCTTTTTATGCCACGGGAACACGTACTTCCGGAGCATCTCGGGAGAAAGCAGTGTTTGTGTATTGAATCCCCAGTCATCGTTGCACATAATCATACCGACCGAGTCATATTGTGCACCGATTGTATAATAGTCCACCAGAGCGCTGCCCACTTTTTCAAAGATTGCTTCTGCCAGCTCCGGATCATCATAAAGCATCATGCACAGGTTATCATATCCGACAATATCAATGACGTTTTCCAAAACGCCATTCGGGCCAGAAAGCATGATTTTCATTCCCTCCGGCAGCAGCGGCGCTACCTTTTCCAGCCGGGAGTAGTCACAGGCCTTGGCATCCGGCCAGGGATATGCATAGAAAGATTCCCAGTCATGAATCCAGGCGTGCTCATTCAAAGAAATGGTTTCCTTACGCGTCTTTGCGCCTGCATGGAAGTTCAGCCCACAGCCTACAGCATTGACATAATCATAGCCACAGGCAGCATAGGCCCGTGCAAGATAAGCGAGCTGCTCTTCATCGGGCGCATCTTCGGGGGGCGGGTCGCCAGCTGCCTCACGGTAAAGGTTCATATTCATAAAGAATTCGAACAGGGTGGGGCGGTCGGGCACTTCGCGGTTCAGCACTTTTAAAATATTGCGGAAATCTGGCTGACGATGTACCTGGTTTTTCATTTGAACTCCTCCTGTCTGTTCGGCTCCCATATCATGCCCGAACTCATTTCGTTACCACCAGTATATCGTGATTTTTCGCAAAATCATATTACATTTTTTGCTGTTTATTGTGCATTTGCTGTCGTTCCAGATAAGCTCCGGGCGCGAGCCCGAATTTCCGTTTAAAATCGCGTGAAAACGAAGATACCCCATCATAGTGCAGCATGGCAGAAGCTTCCGATACAGAAATCCCTTCCAGAAGCAACTTTTTGGCCGTGCGCATTTTCACTTCTTCCAAGTAAGAGCGGAAGGAACAGCCCATGATTTTTTGAAAATAACGGGAAAAATGAGACGGTGAATATCCGCAAAACTCTGCGGCAGCAGGAAGCGTGATCCCATCAAGCACATGTTCCTGTATATATCCTGCAATACGCAGTGCTTCTGTTGTAGGCGGAATCGAATCAGAAAGAGGCTGTGCCCGGCGCTGCATCCAACCTAGAGCCTGCAGCAAAAGGCCGCGAGAGATCGATTCATATCCTGGCTGTCGAAGGGTGGATTCCTCATGCAGCATACTGAAAATCCTTGAAAGTTCGTTGGGAGCATCCTGGGCAGGCAGATATAAAGTACCGTGCGGAAAAGGTGAATAAAACTGAGAAACACCAACATAACAGGTGTCGGTAATCGCTTTTGTGGCGTGAATATCTCCGGACGCAATCAACAGGGTATCCCCAGAATGCAATTCCATCTGGCAGGTGTTTATCGTTTGGCAAACAGAACCGCCAAACAGATACAGCAGTTCGGCACATTGGTGCCAGTGCTCCATTGCCATGATTCCCTCTTCCTGCCGGAAATTGATAAAAATACGGGCGTGTTCTGAATCTAAAAGCTCTTCTACCGGTTCCCGATAGGTTAAAATCATCGTTTTCACCTCCTTTTTTGCTTTGATTGTAGCACAAACTCAAAGTACTGAAAAGAAGCTTATGCAAATTCAAATATATAGCTTAAAATAGTATACGAAATAAAATAATAATTTTATATATAAAATTGTATTGTATCTGTTGACAATATCTCATATCTTGCAGTACAATCAGTTTTGTTATAAGAAGTTTTTAAATCGATTAGATAGTTTATTATTGCTTGAACTATTGCTCGAATCATTGTACACTTTGTAGACGAAGCATTTATTTTGATAATAGGAAATAAATTTATAGAAAAGAACAGAACGTCTGTCAGCCGCAAATAAGCGGTAATAGAGGACAGACAGGCCGCTTCGAATTATGAATGGGGGCTCGGAGCGGCCAACGGTAGCCTGAAGAAGAGGAAGAGTAGATACCTCTTCTTTGGGCAATCCGTAAAATAAATCTGATTTTGAAACCGGTTCTGCGCGGGCAGAGCCGGTTTCTTTTGGTATGGGGTTTGTGGGGCGGGGGAAAATATGCTATAATAATGCAAATTTATTTCTGTGAATGGAAACGGCCCTGCCGTAAGACTGTAAAACAGAAAAAAGTCCCCGAGAATTTGAAAGGAACGGTTGAAAATATGCAGATCAGCAATCAGTTGGAAAAGCTGTTGGCAAAAGTGCAAAAACCCGGCCGCTATGTTGGCGGCGAACAGAACAGCATCATTAAAGATAAAACAAAGGTGAAAACCCGCTTTGCCTTTTGTTTTCCCGATACTTATGAGATTGGCATGTCGCATTTGGGCATGAAAATCCTTTATGGGCTGCTTAACGAGCGGGAAGATATCTGGTGCGAGCGCGTGTTTGCCCCGTGGGTAGATATGGAAAAGCTGATGCGGGAGAATCATCTGCTCCTGTATGGGTTGGAGAGCGGCGACCCTATCTGCGATTTTGACTTTGTGGGCTTTACTCTGCAATACGAGCTGAGCTTCACCAATGTGCTGAACATGCTGGAATTGGGCGGTGTGCCGATCCGCAATGACCAGCGCGGCGAAAATGATCCTATCGTGGTGGCGGGCGGCCCCTGCACCTGCAACCCGGAGCCGTTGGCAGATTTTGTGGATATCTTCTTCCTTGGCGCCGGAGAAGAGGTAGACCTGGAAGTAATCGACCTGTATCAGAAATGCCGTGAAGAGGGCAAAAGCCGCAAGGAGTTTTTGCGGCTGGCTGCACAGATTGAAGGTGTATATGTTCCTTCTTTGTATCAGGTGAAGTATCACGAAGACGGCACCATCGAATCGGTCACATCCACCGACGGTGCGCCGGCTACCATCCGCAAGCGCGTGATTTTGGATCTGGACAAAGCCTACTATCCCAAGAGTTTCGTTGTGCCTTTTCTGGATATCGTTCATGACCGCGCGGTAGCAGAAGTATTTCGCGGCTGCATCCGCGGCTGCCGTTTTTGTCAGGCAGGCTTTATTTACCGGCCAGTTATCGAGAAGTCGGTGGAGACTGTCAGCCGCCAGTGCCGTGACCTGTGCGCTTCTACCGGCTATAATGAAGTTTCGCTTTCTTCACTGAGCACCAGCGATTATTCCAAAATCAATGAACTGCTGGATGAACTGCTTACCTGGTCTAAAGACGATATGGTCAATGTTTCGCTGCCTTCACTGCGCGTGGACGGCTTTTCCACCGAGCTGACGGATAAAATCAAAACCGTACGTAAAAGCGGCCTGACCTTTGCCCCCGAAGCCGGTACCCAGCGTCTGCGGGATGTTATCAACAAAAATGTGCACGAAGACGAGCTGATGAAGACCATGGATATCGCATTTGGCGCCGGATGGAGCCGCGTCAAGCTGTATTTTATGATTGGCTTGCCCACAGAAACAGACGAGGATGTCACCGGAATTACCCGGCTTGGCCAGTCTGTGGTGGACGCCTATTATAACTGCGCAACACGTCCCAAAGGACAGAGTGTCAGCGTGACGGTGAGTGCGGCGGCATTCGTTCCCAAACCCTTCACGCCTTTCCAGTGGGAGCCACAGGACACAATGGAAGAATTCCAGCGGAAACAGCATTTGCTAAAAAGCTCGATTACCACCCGTAAACTGACGGTGAATTATCATGCTGCCGACACCAGCTTTGTAGAAGCCGTATTTGCTCGCGGTGATCGCAAGCTGTGCGCTGCTATGGAAGAAGCCTGGAAACGCGGTTTCCATTTTGATGGTTGGGATGATTGCTTCTCTCTGGAAAAATGGATGGAAGTTTTTGAAGCAGTGGGAATTGACCCTGCATTTTATGCAAAGCGCCGCCGCAGTTTTGATGAAGTCCTTCCGTGGGATCATCTGGATTACGGTATTCAGAAGAAATTCCTGATAGAGGAATGTAAGAAGGCATATGAAGCTGCAACGACGCCCAATTGCCGCGAAAAGTGCTCTGCCTGTGGTGCAGCCTGCTTTAAAGGAGGAATCTGCGTTGAAAAACGTCCGAGTGTGGTTTGAGAAAAAGAATACTGCCCGATATATTTCGCATCTGGATTTGAACCGATGTATGTCACGGGCTTTTCAGAAGACAAAATTGCCCCTTTGGCATACACAGGGGTTCCATCCCCATATTTTCCTCACGATTACCATGCCGCTGTCGCTGGGAATGAGCGGATTGCGGGAATCGATGGACATTCGGCTGATAGAGGAAATCTCGAATGAAGAAATTATTGAAAAGCTGAACGGCGCGCTGCCGCTGGATATCCGCGTTTATGACGTGACCGAACCGGTCATGAGGCCGAGCGAGGTGGCTTTTGCTTCCTATGAAATTGATTACGAGCCGGAAAACGCTTCGGCGGAAGAAGCCAAAGCCAAGCTGGAAGAGCTGCTGACGCGGGAAGAAATTCTGGTGACCAAGCATACCAAAAAAGGCCCCAAGGAATTTGATATCCGTCCGTATTTTCAGGATATGCAGCTGTATATTCGCGAAGATGGCCATCTGACAGCGTCTCATCGGCTGCCGATCAGCGTGAACGGCGGCGTGAATCCCACACTGCTGCGCGATGCAGCAGCAAGATACTTAGATCTGGATTTGTTCGAGCATATCACTCGAACCTGTTTGTATAATGAGAAAATGGAGATATTCCAATAAATCTGAGCCGCAGGGAGCATCGACCTGCGGCTTTTTAGTAAAGGAAGTGTGAAAATGAATAACCATTACGATAATGAGCAATTTTTTGAGAAGTACAGTCAGATGAATCGTTCTGTTCTAGGACTAGAGGGAGCGGGAGAATGGAAAACATTGGAACCGATGCTTCCTGACTTTTCCGGAAAATCTGTGCTTGATTTAGGCTGCGGCTTTGGATGGCATTGCCTGTATGCTGCGCAGCATGGGGCCAAACAGGTGCGAGGGATAGATCTTTCCCAGAAGATGCTTCATGTTGCAGCGGAAAAAATTGCGCAGGCAGGACTGGAAGAAGTGATTTCTTTGGAACAGGGTTCCATGGAAGCCGTTTTTCTGCCGGAAAATACATATGATGTGGTGCTCAGTTCATTGGCACTTCATTATGTATCCGATTTTGCAGCGATTTGCAGAAAGGTGTTTTCTTCTCTCAAGCCTGGAGGAAGCTTTGTTTTTTCTGTAGAGCATCCTATTTTTACAGCTTATGGCAATCAGGATTGGCTATATGACAGCAACGGAGCGATTCTTTGTTGGCCGGTTGACCGTTATTTTCTGGAAGGTGAACGGCAGGCTGTGTTTTTGGGAGAAACGATTCAAAAACAGCATAAAACATTAACAACATATCTGCACACCTTGCTGTCAGAAGGTTTTCAGATTGTTGATGTTCAGGAGCCGCAGCCACCGCAGGAAATGATGCATCTTCCCGGAATGGCAGATGAGTTGCGCCGCCCAATGATGCTGCTGGTATCGGCAAAACGTCCAGGCTTGTAAACCGGGTATCATCGTGGTATCATAATTAAAAGTTTACGCCGAAAGGGAGAGTGTATATGGAAGATATGACAAGATGGAGCCTGCGGGATATGTTCCCCACAGACGAAGACTGGAATCAGGAAATGCAGCAGGCTATGCAGGCCGCGAAGAAACTGGCAGCACGCAAAGGGCATCTGGCGGAAAATGCTGCTGCTTTGCGTGAAACGGCGGCATACTATCTGGAAGTCGAAGAAAAGCTGTACCGCCTGATTGTATTTGCAAATTCCAATTTTGACCAGAATATGGCTGACCCCGAAGCCAAAAAACTGTATGAAACGGCACAGAACCAGTCGACCGCGATTGGAGAAATGCTCTCTTTTATGGCACCCGAGCTGATGCAGTATTCTATGGAAGATTTTGCCCGGTATTGTGAAGAAGAGCCGCAGCTGAAAGAGTTTACGCATTTCGCAAAAGATTTCTTTGCCCGCAAAGAGCACATCCTCAGCGACGAGATGGAAACGCTGTTGGTTCGTATGAACGATATGGGAGAATCCTTCTCCAAGGTGTTCGAAGACCTTACCGTCAACGATATGGAATTCCCCATGATTCAGACATTGGAAGGGGAAGAAATTCGGGCAAATGAAGCCAACTATGCGATGGCTCTGGAAAACCCTGACCCCACTTTCCGCCGCGATTATTATAAGGGACTGCTTGGCACTTATCAGAAGCATATCAATACCCTGACTTCGATTCATTACGGCTCGGTGAAAAATGACTGCTTTACCGCAAAGAGCCGCCGTTATGCCAGTGCACGGGCGGCAGCACTGTTTGCTAACCATATTCCAGAGACGGTATATGACAATCTGCTGGAAACCGTGCGCGCCAATGTGGAGCCGCTGCATGAATATGTGGCGTTCCGCAAAGAACGGCTGGGACTGGATACCCTGTATTTCAGTGATCTGTTTGTGCCGTTGGTAAAGGAAAGTGCAAAAAAATACACCTATGAGCAGGCGCAGCAGATGGTGCTGGAGGCTACAGCTGTGCTGGGTGAGGATTATACCCGCCTGATTCAGAAAGCTTTTGATGAGCGCTGGATTGATGTGTATCCTCGAGATGCCAAGCGCACAGGCGCATATTCTACTGGTGCTTACAAGTGCAAGCCCTATGTGCTGCTGAACTTCACCGGTACACTGGATGATGTGTTTACGTTGGCGCATGAGCTGGGACATTCCCTGCATACCTGGTTCAGCAACGAGAATCAGCCGCTGATTTATTCCGGCTACAGCATTTTCTGTGCAGAAGTGGCTTCTACCCTCAATGAACAGCTGCTGAGCCGCTGGCTTTTCGAACACAGCACTTCCCGGGAAGAGAAAGCCCTGCTGCTGTGCAAACGTCTGGATGATATTCGTTCTACCTTCTATCGTCAGACCATGTTTGCCGATTTTGAACATCAGACCCATAAGCTGGTGGAAAGCGGTGAGCCGCTGGTGCCCGGCACTCTGTGCGGAATCCACCGCAAGCTGAATGAAGATTACTACGGCCCGGAGCTGGTGGTAGATGAATATCTCTCCTGTGAGTGGGCCAGAATCCCGCATTTTTACAGTGCTTTTTATGTGTACCAGTATGCTACCGGTATCGCAGCCTCTACTGCCATCGCACAGCGCATCTTTACCGAAGGCGCACCTGCTGTGGCGGATTACCGCAAGTTCCTCACTACCGGCGGCAGCGATCATCCCATCGAGCTACTGCGCATTGCCGGTGTGGATATGGCTTCTCCCAAGCCGGTTCTGGATACCATTGAGACATTCCGCAGTACGTTGCAAGAGCTGAAAGCACTGCTGGCGTAAAGCCGATAAAAAAGGATACAGGAACGCATTTCGCGCTTCTGTATCCTTTCCTTTTGTCAACTGTATTGATATTCCTGCAACTACAGCAAATCTTGTTGTTTTGGCTTATTGCCAGCTGTCAAAATCCTTCAAAAACCAGATATCTTTGGCCTTGAAAACACGCCCTTTTAAATATTCCAGAATCCCGGCCTCTGTGGTAAAGGTAAAGCCCAGATAGTAGGAATACAGCGCCTGATAGGGGAAGCCGATCTTTTTATTGACAGCGTTTTTACCGTATTTGCCATCACCAGCCAGCGGATGTCCAATAGAAGCCATATGTGCCCGAATCTGATGTGTGCGGCCGGTAAGCAGTTCCACTTCCAGTAAAGAGAAGCCTTTCTTTTCTGCCAATACCCGGTATTTTGTGCGGATACTCCGTGTGTTGGCATTCGCTTTTTGAGAGATATACACCCGGTTCTGGCTTTCGTTCTTTTCCAGAAAGCCTTCCAGCGTGTCTTCCTTTCGGGGCATTTTTCCACAGACGATGCACAGGTATTTTTTGGTCAGTTCCCGTATGCGCAGTTTTTCATTCAGAATCCGCAGTGCCTCAGCATTTTTGGCGGCCATTACGATGCCACCAGTGTTCCGATCAATGCGGTTCACCAGCGCCGGTGCAAAGGAATTCTCCGCTTCCGGGTCGTATTCGCCTTTGTCATACAGATAGTGCTGTACCCGTGCGATCAGGGAATCAAAATGATAATGCTCGTCGGGGTGGACAATCAATCCGGGCTTTTTATCCAGCAGGAGGATGTTCTCGTCTTCATAAACAATTGATAGTTTCTTCGGAGCCTTGAGAAAATCATATTCTTTTGGTTCTTTTTGGAAGAATTCGTCTTTCAGGTACAGGGTCAGTACATCCCCCTCCTGTAAACGGGTAGAAATTTCGCATCGCTTGCCGTTGCACTTGATGTCCTTTTTTCGGATGCTTTTATACAGCATGGACTGCGGCAGGTTTGGAAAGCTTTTTGTCAGAAATTTATCAAGACGCTGATTGGCATCATTTGCCTGAATTACAATGGTTTTCACAGAATATCTCCTTTGTCAGAACCGGTCCTTGTGCAGTCCCAGCCGAAAGATTTTTTGAGGAAGTGAGAGAATCAGGACGATTCCTAGTGTAATAGCTACTGCGATTTTCAGAGTTTCTTCGCCTTTCAGAGCAGCCATAGCGTTGTCACCCATAATAAAGTAATAGGCTGTGTAATAGATTCCCGCGCCGGGTACTAGTGGGAAAATACCGCAAATCAGAAAAATAGTGATAGGGGTTTTGCGCCATACTGCAAAAAAGCGGGAAATTGCCGTGAGCAAAAGTGTGGCGGCAAAAGAGGCGATAACTACAGAGCCATAGCCCTGGTTTACCAGCAGATAGCATAGCCATCCCAGACTGCCTGTAATTCCCGACCAGGCATATTGATGCTTTGGTACCTGAAAAAGAACAGCGAACGAAACCGTAGCAAAAAAAGCCACAACCAGCTGAATCAGGGCATCAAAAATACTCATCATACCGGTACCCCCACAGCAATTCCAAGCATGCCGGCGATTTTCAGCACAGCGCCTACGCCAATTGCAATACAGGCAGCGATGAGCAACGTATCGATTAGCCGGATGGTGCCCGAAATATAGTCGCCGTTAAAAAAGTCGCGGATAGAGGTGGTGAGAGGGACGCCGGGTACCAAAGGGATGATTGAGCCGATAATAATGCGATCCATATTGTGTCCCAGCCCCAGCTGATATAAAAACAGGCCGCAGAAAGCAGCCACCGCACTGGCCAGAATGTTGGTCATAATTTTGGAAAGCCGTTTTTTACCGGCCAGCAGCACAAAAATATATACCATCAGGCCGGAGAAAAAAGCGACGGCGCAATCTACCAGGCTGCCGCCGAAAAGATAGCAAAAACACGCACTGCCAATGCCGGAAGCCAGAATCTGTATCCAGTCTGCCGTAAAGGGAATCTGTTCAATTTGATGCAGCAGGGCAAAGGCTTCGGGCACGGTGTGTTTCCCTTCGGCGATTTCACGGGAAATCTGGTTTACTGCCGCTACTCTTCCCAAGTGTACCGGCGCCAGCGGTACATGGCGAATTTCTGCTGTGTGTGGCACACCGTTTTCAGTGCCGCAGGCAAAAATCCCGTTAGAAATGGCATAAACATGAAAAGTTTCCATGTGATAAGAAGCCGCAATCCGCTCCATAGTTTCCTGCACCCGGAATATCTCTGCTCCGTTGGAAAGAAGAATACGGCCTGCAAGAACCGCTACTTCCAATGGACTGTTTTCATTTTCCATATGTTTTCTACCGCCTCCCGATTTTGGCGAAAGCCGCCGCATAAAACGTTTCCATTATATCCGAAAAAAGCTGGGGAATCAAGAATAGTAGCTGCACGATACTCTGAAATGCGGCGTTTTTTGTACTTTTACTTTACACTGAATCAAAACTCGGGTATAGTTTATATAGAAGATATGGCGTACAGCTGCTTGGAAAGGCAGGAGGCATCGAAATGGCAGGCAAAACAGAAAATAAAACACAGAAAAATCTCCATCAGGGGCATCGGGAACGCGTTCGGGAGCAATTTTTGAAAAATGGCGCTGCTGCAATGGAACCTCATGTCCTATTGGAGATGCTTTTGTTTTATGCCATTCCGCGTGGAGACACCAACCCTACTGCACACCGATTGTTGGAGCGTTTCGGCTCTTTTTCCGGTGTATTTGATGCTCCCTATGAAGAGCTGCTGAAGGTGGAAGGGATTGGGCCGTCAGGAGCTTTGCTGCTTAAAATGATTCCCGGTATTTTCCGGCGGTATCAGGAAGATCGCGAATCTGACGGGATGCGTGTTTTCAGCTCCGAAGAAGCGCTTCGTCTGATCCGTCCCAAATTTCTCGGAAGAAAAACAGAGGCGGTGATTCTTCTGCTGATGGACAGCCGCGGCCGGGTTATATATTGTGACATTGTGAGTGAAGGCTCTGTCAATGCCGCGCCAATTTATGCACCAGTTTTGGTACGCCTGGCGGCTTCGTACAATGCCAGTACCGCTATCCTGGCTCACAATCACCCCAGTGGACATCCGATTCCCACTTCCGGTGATATTTCAGCAACGCGTCATGTGATTTGGGCATTGGACGCGTTGGGTGTGCATTTGTATGACCACCTGATTGTGACTGAAACGGACTATCTGTCTATGCATTCCAGCGGAATTCTTGAAGAACTGCGGGAAGATCATGAAATGCGCAAAGAACAGCAATTATACCCTGAGGGTGCGGTAGCCAGCGACCAAGAACCAAATTTGAGATAAAAAATGAGTCCTGTCATGCAAATCATGACAGGACTTTTTTGTTTATGATTGCTGAGATATGATTGTGTGGCGCTTGATGGCCTCAAAGCTTTCTGCGCTGATAACATGTTCAATCCGGCAGGCATCTTCGACTGCGATTTTGGGGTCTACCCCAAGTGTCATCAACCAGTTGGAGATCATGGTGTGCCGTTCATACATGGTCTCTGCAATTGTCCGCCCTTTTTCTGTCAGCGTGATATGTCCTTCTTTGGAAACCTGTACATAGCCGTTCTCACGCAGGTTTTTCATCGCAACACTGACGCTGGGTTTGGTGTATTCCAGTTCATTCACAATATCAATCGCACGCACAGACCCTTTGCGGTTCTGTAAAATCAGGATTGTTTCCAGATAATTTTCAGCAGATTCCTGTATTTTCAAAAGATCTCCTCCCAGAAACAGAATAACAGAGTTCAGTATAACACGAAAACGGATGGTGTTTCAACTGTTCATTTTTTCAGTCTTCCTGCCATGGGCAGGAAGCTTATTTTTTATTCAGCGAACATGTATACAATACGCCGGAAAGATCGAGCACACCGCTGACAATTAAACAAATACCAAAGAATGAGATCAATCCAGTTACTAGGCGGAAGGGATTGAACAGCAGCACCAAACCCAAAAGAGCCGGCAAAATGGCTCCCGCAAGAAACAGCCACCGATTTGGCAGGCCGGCACGGAAAACATCCTGCAGCATGGGGATTTTTGCGATGCCATACAGCAGCAGCAAACCGCCCAGCATAAATGGCAGAATCGACAGAATCAGCTCAGGCACAGAGAGACATAGAAGTCCCGCGGCAGCCAAAATCAGACACAAGAACAAGGCACCTTCAGAAGAAATCCCCTGTTTGCGTCCCTGCCAGTAACGGAACAGGTAAACCAGCCCATAAATCAGAAGGGCTGCCCCAAGCGCCAGCGAAAAGATATGCACAATCTTTTTCGGAAAAAACAGAAGAATTCCACCAAGCACAATACTGAGAACCGACATTCCAGTAGAAGAAGCTTTGTTCCAGATAAATTGCAGCATAGAATATTCCTCCCGGAAATCTTATATCATTATTATCAGTATAACACGAATCTGTTAATAAATCGACTGTTTGCATATAAATGAAAAGAGAATTTAGAGTGGAAAATTCCTACTGACAGCTGGTTCTAAAATTATCGGGCTGTCCATAAATATGATTTGACGGCCGGTACAGGATACGGCTTCTGACAATCCATGAAGGAAGGTTTGTAGAATATGAAGAGGACTTTTGAAACGGAAAAGGAAAAAGCGCGCAGGCGGTTTCATGAAGCAGCAGCTTTGCTGGGGCAGACGGGAGAAGTTTTAAAAAGAATTCCAGCAGAGGTACGGGAAGAAGCACAGGAAATCCGGTTTCGAACAGGAAAACCAGTATCGATTTGTACCGGAAACCGTACTTGGTTTCTGACCAGCACAGGTGCTCTGGCCCCCCAGGCGACATCCCTCTGTCCCTGTATTCAGCCAGTGCAGATGCAGGAACTGTTCAAAGTGCTCTGCTCCTATTCCCTGTACAGCCATGAACAGGAAATCAGGGAAGGATATCTCACACTGCGTGGTGGACATCGAGCGGGTATCTGTGGAACAGCCGCTGTGCGGGAGGGGCAAATTCTTTCCATCCGTGAAATCAGTTCGATTTGCCTTCGCATTGCGCGGGAAAAGCCCGGCGCAGCGGACGAGCTTTTTCGAAGGCTGAGCAGTACATTGGAGGGTGGCGTGCTGATTGCAGGTGCACCGTCCAGCGGCAAAACAACTGTATTGCGTGATGTAGCCCGTCAGCTGGCAAATGGAAACCGCGGAAGGTATTACCGGGTAGCCGTAGTGGATGAACGCGGGGAGATTGGCAGTGCATGCCGCGGACGCGCGGAAAATGATTTGGGAGTCAGTTGTGATTTGCTTAGCGGATATCCGAAAGCACAGGGAATTTTGCAGGCTGTCCGCGTGCTTTCCCCGGAATACATATTGTGTGATGAGTTGGGCAGTGAACGCGATGTACAGGCAGTAGAAGCGGGCATTTTTTCAGGGGCTGCGATGATTGCAACCGTACATGCCGGGAATAGGAAAGAGCTTTCGGCACGTCCAATCTGCCGGCGGATTCTGGAAACCGGCGCGTTTGGCAGCGTGGTGATTCTGGCAGGTCGCGGAGAACCGGGAAGAATTGCAGGGATATACAGGGCAGGTGATTTACTTGATGAAGGTAGCAGGGCTTTTGCTGTTGGCAGCAGCCTTCACAGCTGTCGGACTGGCGGAGTCGCGTAAACTGGGGGAACGCGCTGCGTATCTGGAGGGGTTCCTGCGATTCCTCACACAGGCAGAAGCAGAAATCCGTTATGGGATGATGCCGGTGCGGGAGGTGGTCTTCTCCTGCCGCAGTCAGATGGAATTGTTGGATTTGTGTGCATCAAAACTTGCAGCGGGCGTGCCGTTTCCATCAGCTTGGCGGCAGTCAGCAGAAAGATTCGGCGGAGAGGACACTCAATTTCTGCTCGATTTCGGCAAAGGGCTGGGCTCGACCGATCTGGAGGGCCAGCTGGCACACCTTCAATTATATCGGAAGCTGGCAGAATCGCGGCTCAAAGAAGCGCGGGCAAACCGGGATCAAAAAGGAAAGCTATACCGGCAGCTGGGAGTGTACGGAGGCATTGCACTGGCACTGGTTTTATGGTAGCAGCTGCGGTGCTTTTCGGGAAAGGAAATGGACATGGATATTGACCTGATTTTTAAAATTGCCGCAATCGGGATTATTGTGGCAGTGCTGAACCAGCTGCTCATCCGTTCCGGCCGTGAAGAGCAGGCCATGATGACCACACTTGCCGGGCTGATTGTGGTTTTGATGATGATTATTCAGCAGATTAACACGCTGTTTGAAACCATCAAATCCATTTTCGGTTTGTAGCCATGGAGTTCGCGGCAATCGCAGGGCTGGCGTTGGCCACCGCAGCGCTGTGCGCCCTTTTGCGAAGATATCACAATGAATATGCCATGCTGGTCAGTGTGGGTGCGGGAATCCTAATTGTTATCCAGGTGATTTCGTCTCTGCTGCCCATTGTTTCCGAGATTGATGGCCTGATTTCACGGGCAGGAATTGCCGCAGAGTATGGCACAATCCTGTTTAAAGTGGTAGGAATCTGTTTTCTGGCACAGTTTGCGTCGGATGCCTGCCGTGATGCCGGGGAGGGCGCTTTGGCTTCCCGTGTAGAACTGGCAGCCCGGCTGGGAATGACCGCCGCAGCGCTGCCGCTTTTCCGGCAGCTGGCAGATACGGCGTTGGGGCTGATCGGAGGATAAACGGAAAGGATGGGGAAGATGAAAGGATTCCTTGCCGGTGTGATGCTGGCATTTCTTTTTTTAACAATCCCGGTGGCGGCATCTGAAACGGCCGAAACGGAGAACTCCGGTTTTGATGAAGAACTGTATCAGGAACAGCTGGAAGAGAGCGGGGCAGGGGAGCTGATGGATTCTTTGCCGCAGGAAACGCAGGAACTGCTGCGGCAGCTGGGGATTGAAGGGGTAGACTGGCAGCCGCTTTCCGCAGTGGAGCCACAAAGCTTTTTTGAACAGATGGCCTCGCTGGCAGCAGGAGAACTGCCGCAGCCACTCGCGGCAGCCGCCTCAATTGGAGGTGTATTGCTGTTGTGCTCGTTGGCCAGTGGAATGAAGATTTCTTTCGGGGAAAGGCAGCTAGGCAGTGTAATTTCAGTAACCGGAACCCTGTGTGCCTGTGCCGTGATTGCGCCGCCCGTGATTTCCTGTATTCAGCAGACCTCGCAGCTGATCGAAGGGGCAGGCGCGTTCCTTCTGGCAGGCGTACCGGTGCTGGCAGGTCTGATGATCGCCTGCGGCCAGCCGGTTTCCGCCAGCGGATGGACAATATTTTTGCTGGCAGCCGGAAATGCGGTTTCTTTTTTATCCTCGGTGGTACTGCTGCCGGTCATGAATATTTTTCTGGGATTGTCACTGGCCTCATCGGTTTCCCCAGAAATCCGTCTGGACAGCCTGTGTTCAGCCGTCGCCAAAACTGTGCGTTGGGTGCTGGTGTTGGTGGTGACGATTTTTACAGGGCTGCTTTCCGCACAGAGTATGATTTCCGCTTCCGCAGACGGAGCCGCGGTGAAAGCCGGGAAAATGCTGGCCGGGTTCGTACCGGTTGTGGGGGGGCTGTTGGGTGATGCCATGGGAACGGTGCAGAGCTGTGTCAAGCTGCTGAAATCCGGCGTAGGAGCATTTGGATTGCTGGCAGCATTGTGCCTGTTCCTTCCAGCAGTGCTTCGATGCCTGCTTTGGATTGCCTGTTGTACACTGTGCAGCGCTGCGGGCGACTTGTTGGGAATCAGTGAGGTAACGGCGGTTTTACGCGCAGCTTCCCAGGTGCTACAAACATTGCTGGCGGTTGCAGTCAGCTGCGCAGCGGTGATGCTGGTGGCAGCGGTGCTGGTCATGCAGGGAGGGGGCGGAAGCTGATGGACGAAGTCAGGATGTGGGCGGCGGCCGTATGTCTTACCGTGCTGGCGGCGGCGCTTTTGCGCATGGTATGCCCGGAAGGCAATTTTTCACGTTTGATGCGTGTGATTCTGGGAGCATTTGTCCTGTGCGCCCTGATTCAGCCGGTTTCAGCGCTGGCCGGTGCAGACTGGGGAAAGGTGGACAGCGAACCTGTCATGGCACAGGCAGAATCCTATGCACAGCAGGCGCAGGAACGCTCAGAAGAAATCATGGGTTCCTCGTTGGAAAGCCTGATTCGCACAGAACTGGCCAGAGCAGAAATTCCAGTAGAAAAAATATCGGTTTTGGTGGATACCGGTGAAGATGAGAGCATACGAATCAAACAGATTCAAATTTGCCTTTCCCGCAAGGAAGACATTGAACGTGCGCGTGCGCTGCTGGAAGAATCATTGGAACTGGAAACGGAGGTGTATGCCGGTGAAGAATGAGCATGCAGGCGGCTGGCTGCAAAAGGCTGCCCAGAGCGATAACGTCCGGCGCTGGATACTGATTTTGGGATTGGCCGGTATTGCGCTGATTTTCCTTTCTGGATTTTTCGGACAGAAAGAAAATACCGAAAGCACAGAAATTCCCGATACTTATTCGTCTGAGCAGTACGCGCAGCAGCTGGAAGAAAATCTTCTGGAAATCGTGCGCGCCATTACAGGAGAAGAAGATGCACAGGTAATGGTTACGCTGGAAAGTGGCGCACGGCAGGTGTATGCGACCGAGGAAAAGCGCAGTGCCGGGAATTCAGAAGAACAATCGAATGAAAGTACAGTGCGAACGCAATCGAACGATGATACCGAGACGAATTATATCATTGTAAAAGATTCCGACGGTTCTCAGCGTGCATTGGCCGTGACCGAAATTTCTCCTGAGATCCGGGGCGTTGTAGTCGTGTGCGGCAGCAGCGGAGACGCGGAATTACAACAGCAGATCATTGATGCGGTCACAACAGCACTGCAAATTTCTTCTGCACGTGTTTGTGTAGTAAGTCATGGATAAAGTGGGAATACTCTTTTTGACGAATGTCAGGTATGAATCGGGCATGAGCCTGCATATAATTTACTGCGCCGTACACAGGGGGTTCTCTGAAAACGGGGCGCGAGAAAGGAATGGTCTTACAGAATGAAATTCATTGGTTTTTTTGGAAAAGGGAAGGATGCGGCAGAGCCTGTGCTGGAATACCATCCCCCCTGTGAAAATGGTGGATATGAGGAAGAGGATGCACCTCGTTCTTCCAAACAACTGGATGCACCATGGGAGAAAGAAGACGAGAGCGACTATCTGGACGATGAACTGGAAGAAGCTTATGCAGAGGCAGGTTCTTCTGTATCCCCGCCGAAATCCAAAAGCAAGAAGAGCGGAAAACGGCAGCTGGTGATGGCAGCACTGGTCATGGCGCTGGGCGCAGCAGTTTATCTGAATTGGCAGTTTTCGGGCGACCAGCAGCTATTGGCAACGGATGCGCTCAGTTCAGAAAAAGAAATTGGAACCGCGCAGCTGGTAAATGGGGAGGCAGAAGAAAAAGAGGAAAAGACAGCCGCTCAACAGGGAGAAACATTGGCACAGGCAAAGCTTTCCCGCCAGAAGGCACGCGATGAAGCAGTAGAACTTCTCGAACAAGTTCTCAAGGATGCTGCAAGCAGCGACGAGGCCAAAAAAGAAGCGGTTACACAATCTGCAACGATTGCCCAGAACGTCTTGCAGGAAAGCAATATTGAAAATCTGGTAAAAGCCAAGGGGTATTCAGATTGTGTGGCGGTGATTCAAAACGGCGAGTGCAGCGTGATTATCAGCGGTACCCTGCAAAACGAGAGTGACGCAGTGGTTATTCAGGACATTGTGACGGCACAAACTTCTTTTGAACCGTCAAAAATCAAAATTGTTGAGGCGAAATAGCTTGCTCCTGTCGGAAAATGTGGTATACTAAGGGGTACAGTGGAGCTTGACAGGAGAACAGATGACCTGCCTTTGGCAGGCCAGTGGTTGCACATAGCAGGCTCTCCGTTTTGGAGGGCCTGTTTTCATGTTGAAATTGAGCCCTCCACTCGGAGGGCTTTTTTCTGTCAAAAACTATCTCCAACGGAGGATTTATGAAGCGTCGAGAAGCGAGAGAACAGGCCTTTATTCTGGCCTTTGAACAGACCATCAATAACGACAGTATCCAGCATATCATCGATGCAGCCGGCATGAGCCGCGATCTGATTGCAGATGAGTTTGCAGAAAAGCTGGCACTGGGAGTAGAAGACCATCGGGACGAATTGGACGAAATTATCGGCCGTTATATCCGCGGATGGAAGATGAACCGTATCTCTAAAACTGCCCTCACGATCCTGCGCATGGCTGTTTATGAAATCCATTTTGAAAAGGATATTCCGCCGCAGGTTTCTGTCAATGAAGCGGTAGAATTGTCCAAGAAGTACGGTGCTGCCGAAGATGCTTCCTTTATCAACGGCGTGTTGGCCAGCGTCATTCGGGCAGAGAATGAGGAGAAAGCCCATGAGCAGCCGTGAACCGGTGATTCTGGGCATTGATACCAGTAACTACACCACCTCTGCTGCCCGGTTGGAGCACGGCGAAATCTTTCAAAGTAAAAAGCTGCTGCCGGTAAAGCCCGGACAGCTGGGTCTGCGCCAGAGTGATGCGGTGTTCCATCATGTACAGCAGCTCCCTGACCGCTTGGAAGAGGTCTTGCAGGGAGCACCGCCGATTCGTGCTGTCGGTGTTTCTGATCGTCCCCGGGCGCAGGAAGGCTCTTACATGCCCTGCTTCACGGTGGGGGTGGGAACAGCCCGAGCACTGGCTGCTGCGGCCGGTGCGCCTTTGTACCGCTTTTCCCATCAGGCGGGGCACATCGCTGCCGCTCTTTATTCTGCCGGGAAACTGGAACTGCTCGAAGAGCGTTTTCTGGCTTTCCATGTTTCCGGGGGCACTACCGAAGCTGTGCTGGTTACACCGGATAAAGATGACATCCTTCATGCAGAGATTGTGGCGTCTTCCCTTGATTTAAAAGGCGGACAAGCTGTAGACCGTGCCGGCGTGCTGCTGGGGCTGCCATTCCCTGCTGGGCCGGAGCTGGAAAAGCTGGCCCTTTGCTGGGAGAGCCCGATCAAAGTTCGTCCGGTCATGAAGAGGTGTAACTGTTCCCTTTCCGGCATTGAAAACCACTGCAAAAAGCTCTATGATACCGGCCATCCGAAAGAAGAAATTGCCCGGTATTGTCTGGAGGCAGTGCGCGCTGCACTGGAAGGCATGTGCACTGCGCTTTTGGAGGAATACGGAAAGCTGCCGGTACTCTTTGCCGGAGGTGTCATGTCCAATTCCATTATCAAAAAAGCAATGACAGAAAAATTTGGTGCGTATTTTGCAGAGCCCGTTTTTTCCGCTGATAATGCAGCCGGTACGGCAGTATTGGCAGCGAGAAAGGAGGGCCTGCTGTGAGCACGTCTGTGTTGACGGTCAGCCAGATCAACGGCTATCTGAAATCCCTGCTGGATGGCGACCCGAATTTAAATCCGGTATATGTCAGCGGTGAGATTTCCAACTTTACCGACCACTACCGTTCCGGCCATCTGTATTTTTCCCTGAAAGATGAAAAAGCAGTGCTGAAAGCCGTGATGTTTGCGTCCAGTGCCAGACGGCTGCGGTTTCGCCCATCAGACGGAATGAAAGTACTGTGCCGGGGAAGAATCAGTCTGTATGAAGCCTCGGGGCAATATCAGCTCTATGTGGAGGATATGCAGCCCGATGGCCTGGGTGCTCTGAACCTCGCCTATGAACAGCTGAAATCCCGGCTGGAAAATGAGGGGCTGTTCAGCCCGGCTCGAAAGCGTCCGATTCCCCGGTATCCCCGGCGTATCGGCGTGATTACCTCGCCCACCGGCGCTGCGGTACGGGATATCTGCCAGATTTTAGGCCGCCGCTGGCCTTTGGCGGAAATCGTGTTTTGCCCGGTGCTGGTACAGGGAGAAGGCGCGGCCCCCCAGCTGGTGGATGCCCTTGCCCGGATGAACCGCATTGAAAACGTGGATACCATTATTATTGGACGCGGCGGCGGTTCACTGGAAGAGTTGTGGGCCTTTAATGAAGAAGTGGTTGCCAGAGCAGTGGCAGCTTCTCAAATCCCGGTAATTTCTGCCGTAGGCCATGAGACGGATTTTACCATCTGCGATTTTGTGGCAGATTTGCGTGCGCCTACACCCAGTGCAGCGGCTGAGCTGGCAGTGCCCGACCAGGCGGAAGAAAAGCTGATGGTAGAATCAGCCAAATATGCTTTAAAATCTGATATGGAATCGCTGCTTGCTCAATGCAGGCTGGAGCTGGATTCTCTGACTGCCAGCCGAAGTCTTCGCCAGCCGTTGAAGCCGATTGTGCAGAAACGAAACGAACTTTCCCACCTGACGCGGCGGCTGACAGCGGGTGTGTCTTTGTCGGTCAGCCGGGAAAAGGAAGAGCTTTCCCGTTTGACCGGTACACTCGATGGGCTCAGTCCGCTGAAGGTGTTGAGCCGGGGGTATGCATTGGCTCAAACAGAGACGGGAAAAACCATTCGAAGCGCTTCACAAATTCAGAAAGGCAAAGCTTTTCGGCTGCGTTTTGCGGACGGAGAAGCCCGCTGTATACAGGCGGAAAAGGAGGAACCCCATGAACCGTAAGATGACTTATGAAGAGGCGTTGGGAAAACTGAAAGAAATCGTCACTCGGCTGGAAAGCGGGGAAGAGACGCTGGATGCATCGCTGAAGCTGTTTGAAGAGGGAGCCAAGCTGTCGGCGTTCTGTTATGAAAAGCTGCAAAACGCCGAACAGAAGATCATAGAGATCACAAAGCTGGAGCAGGCAGCCGAATAAAAACAGTCCGTGTGCAGTAAGCTGAAGATTTGCATTCTATGCCCCAAATTGCCCATCGCAATCAGCGAAAACACTTTTCCCATAGTATCAATGCGAAACAGGAGAAAAGATCATGAATAAACTGGAAATACAGGAAATTGAAAGTGCATTAAAAAAATATCTTCCCCATGACCGCGATTTGCGCAAAAAGCTGTTTGAAAGTATGGAATATAGCCTGATGGCTGGCGGAAAACGGATTCGCCCGCAGCTGGTTCTGGAATTCTGCCGAATCTGCGGCGGGAACCCGGCGCAGGCTATGCCTTTTGCCTGCGCTGTCGAAATGGTACATTCCTATTCTCTCATTCACGACGACCTGCCCTGCATGGATGACGATGATCTGCGCCGGGGCAAGCCCACCAACCATAAAGTCTATGGCGAAGCTGCCGCTTTGCTGGCCGGAGATGCATTGCTGACGCTGGCATTTGAAACCATGCTCTCTCCCGAGAGTATCCGTGCGGTGGGTTCTGACCGTGCTGCACGTGCTGCCGGAGAGCTGGCAAGAGCTGCTGGTTCCCGCGGCATGGTGGGCGGACAAATGATCGACCTGGAATCCGAAGACCGCCAGGTTTCACTGGAAGTTCTGCAAAAAATGGATGAAGGTAAAACCGGCGCTCTGATTTTAGCCGCTTGCCGCATGGGCTGCATCATTGCGGGTGCCAACGGCGAACAGCTGCAGGCTGCCGATGTCTATGCACGTTCTGTAGGGCTGGCATTTCAAATTGTGGATGACCTGCTGGATGTCACTGGCGATGCGGCGTTGTTGGGCAAAAATACTGGCATGGACTCTGAGCGTGGAAAGAGTACCTATGTCAGCCTGTTGGGCGTAGAAAAGGCAAAAGAAATGGTGGAGCAGTTAACCCATACAGCAGTAAACGCCCTGTCTGTCTTTGGAGAGAGGGGAAAAGATCTGGCAGATTTTGCCATTGCGCTGGCAAGCCGTGACCACTGATGGAGCCTCTGCGTTTTATAGTGCCGCCTCAGTACGATGGGGCGCTTCTAAAACATTTTCTTCGTCGGGAAGCGGGTGTCACAGCCCGATTGCTGGCGCGTTTGAAACGGGTAGAAGGTGGAATTCAGCTCAATGGAAAGCCGGTCTATGTGATTGAATTGGTGCATGCCGGAGATATTGTAGAATTGTTCCCACCGGCAGGAGAAACAGCCGCGCCACCTGAAAAGCTTCCTTTTCCGGTGCTTTATGAAGATGAGCGGCTGCTGGCCATTAACAAACCGGCTGGCATGCCGGTACATCCGTCGCCGGGCCATGACCGTGACAGCCTGCTCAACGCCTTTTCCGGCTGGCTGCTCCGGGAAAACCGTCCGGCGTTTGCCTTTCGCCCCTTATATCGTCTGGACCGGGATACCACCGGTGTGATTTTATTGGCAAAAGATGGATATACAGCTGCCACACTGCCTGAAAAAATTCAAAAGGAATATCGTGCCGTCTGCCAGGGAATCCTGACAGGGGAAGGTAAAATTGATTTGCCCATTGGCTTGGAACCGGGAAGCCGGATTCGCCGCAGTACCGATGCGGATTCGGAAAATCCGGTACCGGCAGTTACGCATTGGCAGGCGTTAAAAAGTGACGGCACGCATACACTGCTCTCTTTTCGTCTTGAAACAGGACGTACTCATCAGATTCGGGTGCATATGGCATCTATGGGCTATCCATTGGCTGGTGATGACCTTTATGATGGCAGCAGGGAAAAAGTTTCCAGCCAGGCATTGTGCTGTGCATCTGTTCGTTTTTTCAAAACGGAAGGAGAAAGAACGGTAACAATTACCGTGCCTGTCCCTGAGGAGTGGCAGAAAGCCTTTCCAAATTTGTTTCTTTCAGAGCAAAATACTCAAGGTTCTGTATAAATCACACGAATCAGCTGCGGAAAACACCGGGAAAACCGGAAAGTTTATTCACGAAACAGCTTGATTTCTGCATGTTTATGCGTTATAATCGGTTTCAGACAAAAAAGTTGCTGCATCACTCGACAAAAAGTTTTCTGCTTTGGGAGATTCTGTGCCGGGATTTGCAGCGGAAAAGGGGTATTTACGAATGAAAAAAGTGAAAAAACTGGCAGCCCTGCTTCTGGCTGCCGGCATGACAATGAGTATGGCAGCCTGCACTTCTGCACCGTCCAGTGATAGTTCTTCTTCTATGGCTTCTACAGACGAAAGCGTGGCCGAAGAAACTTCCATTGATAGAATTAAAAAAGCCGGCAAAATTGTCATGGCTACCAACGCACAGTTCGAACCCTTCGAATATATTGAAGGAACAGAATATAAGGGAATCGATATCGAGATCTCCCAGAAGATCGCTGATGAGCTGGGCGTAGAGCTGGAAATCCACGACGTAAAGTTTGAGTCTATCATTGCAGAGATCAAATCCGGTAAAGCCGATTTTGCCGCTGCCGGCATGTCCATTGATCCCGACCGTTTGAAGAATGTAGACTTCTCCAATGAGTATTTCTCCGCTACCCAGTCCATCGTGGTGATGAAAGAAAATTCCCCCGTTGCAAAGCCGGAAGACCTGAAGGATAAGGTTGTGGGCGTACAGACCGGTACCACTGCCGACACCTATGTGACCGACAAAGACGGCGAAAACAATGTGGGCGTAAAGGAAGTCAAGCGTTACAATTCTTTTGTTGATGCAGTCAATGACCTGATGGCCGGCCGTCTGGACGCTGTGGTCATGGATGATTTCCCGGCTGACAAGCTGGTAGAGAAGAATGCTGATAAAATCATGAAGCTGGACGATGAACTCACTGGTGAAAAATATGCCATCGCAGTTCCCAAGGGCGACGAGGCAATGAAGGAACTGGTGAATAAGGTGCTGGCCGATATGGAAGAGAGCGGCGAACTGGACGAGCTGTTCACAAAATATATCGGTGAATAATTTTATTACCCGAGGCGGCAGGGCAGACACTCTGCCGCCTTTACTCTATTTTATTGACATAAGGAGGAAAATCCATGACATGGTTTACTGACATATGGAATCAGTTTTATGAAACCATGATTGTTGATGAACGGTATTTACAGATCTTCTGGGGTCTGGGCAATACCCTGACGATCACGATTGTTGCAATTCTGATCGGTACGCTGATCGGTACGCTGGTTGCCATGGTAAAAGCAAAGGTTTTTAATCCCCGTAATGCGGTGCTGAAATTTATATTCAAAATATTTGATATTATCGGAAGCATCTACCTTACGGTGATTCGCGGCACGCCTATGATTCTGCAATTGATGCTCATGTATTATGCGATTCTTACCAACATTACCAACGGCGTCACGGTAGCCTGCATTGCTTTCGGTATCAACTCGGGTGCTTATGTGGCCGAGGTCATCCGTACAGGTATCCTGTCGGTGGATAAAGGCCAGATGGAAGCCGGGCGTTCTTTGGGTCTGACCCAGACCACCACCATGTTCAAGATTATTTTCCCACAGGCTTTGAAAAATGTGCTGCCGGCTCTGGGCAATGAATTCATCGCCCTGCTCAAAGAAACTTCCGTTGCCGGTTATATTGGTATCCACGATCTGACCAAGGGTTCCGATATTATTCGTACCGTTACATACGATTCCTTTACCCCCCTCATCAGTGCCGGTCTGGTATATCTGGTGCTGGTGGTCGGCTTGACCAGCCTGTTGGGCTGCTTTGAGAGGAGGCTGCGTAAGAGTGATATCCGTTAAAAATCTGGAAAAAGCATTTGGCGAAAACAAGGTGCTCTGCGGCATCAATCAGGAGATTCAAAAAGGCGAAAAGGTCGTTATCGTGGGGCCTTCCGGCTCTGGCAAAAGTACTTTTCTTCGCTGCCTGAATTTGCTGGAAGTGCCTACCGGCGGCGAGATCTGGTTTGAAGGCCAGAATATCACCGATCCCAAGTGTGACATCAACAGGCTGCGTCAGAAGATGGGAATGGTGTTTCAGCATTTCAATCTGTTCCCGCATCTAACTGTGAAGAAAAATATTACAATGGCCCCGGTCCATCTGAAGCTGATGAGCCAGAAAGAAGCTGATGAGCTGGCCATGCAGCTGCTTGCCCGCGTTGGTCTGGCAGAAAAAGCCGACTCTTATCCTGCCCAGCTTTCCGGAGGTCAGAAACAGCGTATTGCAATTGTGCGTGCGCTGGCCATGAAACCCGACGTGATGCTGTTTGATGAACCTACCTCTGCTCTTGACCCGGAAATGGTCGGCGAGGTGCTGCAGGTTATGAAGCAGCTGGCTGATGAAGGTATGACCATGGTAGTGGTTACGCACGAGATGGGCTTTGCCCGTGAAGTTGCCACCCGGGTTTTGTTTATGGATCAGGGTAATGTACTGGAGGAAGCCCCTCCCGAGGAATTTTTTGCTCACCCGAAAAATGCCCGTTTGCAGGATTTCCTGTCAAAGGTGCTGTAATAGAATTTAAAAAACCGGCTGTGCCTTTATGGTACAGCCGGTTTTGTTTTGCATACAGAAGAACTTGTAATCTTTTGCAGTTTTGTGTATGATAGAACTGTCTGCAAGAGCACAAGGCCCCAAGGTTCCCTCTGGGGACTTTGGGGCTTTTGATATGGTCAGGATGCTTAAAAGAAGAGCAATTTACCATGTAATATGATGATATGCTGTATGGGACACGTACTTGAAAGAAATGGAGGAAATCGTATGCCGGCAGCAATTGTACATGCCTTGCACGGAGAATGGGTTTGGAAATGGTTGGAAACAGAAAGTGATATTATGAGAGGCCGTCTTGTGAAAGACGCCTTTGAATGGGGAAAACAGGGGCCGGACTTTTTGTTCTGCCATCGCTTTTTCCCATGGCAAAAGGGAGAAAATCTGAGGAAATTCGGCGGGCGCCTGCATGCAGAAGCCCCGGAAAATACGCTGAAGGTTTTACAGAAGCTCTGGCGCGAACGACCGGAACCAGCGGTGCGTTCGTATATTATGGGCTTTTTGTGCCATTACAGCCTGGATCGTACCTGCCATCCCTATATTGAATTTTTATCGAAAAAATTACTGGAACAGGAACCGCAGCAGACAGAAGATGTTTTTCATAACGAGATTGAGTCCGCCTTGGATGGTATTATTTTGCGTTGGGAGTTGGGAAAGGTGCCTGGAGAGTTCCGTTTGGAGAGCTGTTTTCCAAAAAATGGACAGGTTCAAGCTGCTATCGCTGGAATTTATGAGGTGCTTTTCGAGGAACTGTTTGGTAGTTCTGGAAAAGGGGAATTACTTGCGCAGGCAGAAAAAGATGCCCGATTTACCTTCCGTATTCTGAACGACCGTACTGGTCTGAAAAAGCATCTGACAGAACGGGCTGAAAAAGGAAAAGTCCGCACCCTCTCCTGCCATCTGCGAGGAATGTTGGAAAGCGGAGAAATTGACTATGCCAATATTGCCGAAGAAGTTTGGGAGGATCGTTCAGGTCAGCAGCATACTGAAAATTTTTTCCAACTGTTTGAGACGGCTGTAGCAGATACCAGGAAGCTTCTTTCGGATTTTGAAGATACAGAAGCACAAATACTGGCAGAAGGAAAGTATTTTTAAGAGCTTGAACATATAAACAGGATTGTTTCCATTTGCAAGTAATATTCTCTTGTAAAAATTGAAGAAAAAGGCGATTTTTAGTATGTTTTTTGCATGTTTATTTCTAAAATACAGAAAAAATGTTATTCCGACTCTTGCAAAAAATGTTGCTTTGCGGTATGATGAAAATAAATAATTACAATTCTGTAACTTTTAGAGGAGCGGATACGATTGACAGAAAAGAGGGAACTGGCAGATTTTTTCCGCCGTATTTTAGTGTGGAATGCGATACGGCTTCTGCAATTCTTATATAATTTGTCATATCTTACCGGTGTACAAAGCATCCGGATTTTTCGTCGTGCCCGGCACAGGTTTTTTCGTTTTCTTCATCCGCTAGGAGATCTTTTTTTAAGGCTGTATGCCCGTTTTTTGCGCAGATGGGTTCGATTTATCCGTTTTGTTTTGGCGAAGATTGGAAGGAACCTGCGTTGGGAATCCGGCAAAATTCGGCATGCACACCGCGAGCACGGATTCCGAAATGCCTGGAGTCATGCCAAAGAGGCTCATCAGCATCGGGCGGTTTTGGCAGCAGCAGGACAGATTATTTTGCCGCTGATGGCAATTTTGGTGCTGGTAGGAACCGTGTGGTTCTGGAATCAGCAGACATGGGGATTATATCTGGATTATGGAGATGAAGAACCGGCTGTTGTACAGGATGAAGGAGTTTTTGAAGAAGCTTCTGAAATGATGAATCAGCGCATGACCTATGATACGGCTGCAGAAACAGATATGAATCTTCACGCTTCTTACCGGTTGGGAATCGTTGGCCAGTCTGCGTTTGAAAATCCGTCTGAAATTTGTGACCGGTTGATTCAGATTTCTGACGATGTCATCAGTGAAGCGTCGGGCTTATATGTGAATGGAGAATTGCACAGTGTCGTTCGCAGCTCAACCGACCTGCGGTATACGCTGGAAGAAATGCTTCAGAAAGAAATTGAAAGAACAAAAGCGGAATCTGCGGAATTTCTTGAGAATGTAGAAGTGGTAAATGGACTGTTTCCGACCGACCGGATACTTTCACAGGAAGTATTGCAATCGGATTTGGAAGCTGCGCTCCATATAAAAATTATCCGTACCGAAACTTATACGGAAAGTGTTCCTTATAAAACTGTCACACAAAAAGACAGCTCGCAATATACAGATTATTCCAAGGTCACACAAGCTGGAAAGAATGGGGAAAAGACCTGTGTAGATAAAGTTACTTATGTTGGAGACGAAGAAATTGGAAGAGAAGAAGTCTCCCGCAAGGTAACAAAAGAGCCGGTTAACAAGGTTGTGGTAGTGGGCACCAAGAAGAGGCCTACAGGTGAAACACCCGGTGAAGCCAGCGGAATTTTCACATGGCCTTCGCCTGTGGTGAGAAATATTTCCTCTTATTTTGGTGCGCGCTGGGGTACCACACACTGGGGCTTGGATTTCTCAAATGGCAATTCCTATGGACAGACGATCGTTGCAGCAGACGGTGGAACAGTTTCTTATGTAAAGCTGCATAATTATGGTTATGGCTATCATCTGGTGATAGATCATGGAAATGGGTACCAAACCATGTATGCTCATGCCAGTAAGATCTTGGTCACATCCGGTCAAAAAGTGGCAAAAGGGCAGGCAATTGCTTTGATTGGCAGTACAGGAGATTCAACTGGCCCTCATTTGCATTTTGAAATCATCAAAAATGGTTCCAAGGTTGACCCACTTCCATATTTACAGTAAGATAATATTTATTGATTCTAAATTAAAAACAGGGCACAATTGTAAGTTATGATACAGCTGTGCCCTGTTTTTATACAGATATTTTTCCTGTATTCAGAAATACTTTCAATCATTGCACAACAAGTTATGGTTTTTTTTGTTAGATATTGACTTTTATTTCTCAGTGTATTATGATTTAAGAAGACATAAAATAGAATGAAGCATCTGGGTGATGGTGAATTAATACTGTAAGCACAGATGTTTTTCTTTTGATATTTTTTGCCGTATGTCAGGTGAAAAACTTCTTTTGAATTTTAACACATAATTATTATATAATAAGTTTTTTGAGCAGCAATTTGGCTGTTAAATTGAATATTTAGGAGTGTGTCATTTTGGATAAATTTGTAATTACAGGCGGCAATCGGCTGTCTGGCGAAGTGACCATCAGCGGCGCAAAAAACGCAGCTGTCGCAATTCTTCCGGCTGTGATTTTATCGGACGGCGTATGCCGTATTGAAAATATTCCCAACATTACCGACGTTAACACAATGGCTCACATTCTTCAGGATATGGGAGCCGGTGTGCGTTCCATTAACAGCAGCACACTGGAAATTGATCCCCGTACAGTTCGTACTCACGTGGCTCCTTACGAACTGGTGCGGCAGATGCGTGCGTCTTCTTATCTGCTCGGTGCGCTTTTAGGCCGTTATCATCATGCTGTTGTAGGTATGCCCGGCGGCTGTAATTTTGGCGTACGTCCTATTGATCAGCATTTGAAGGGCTTTATGGCACTGGGCGCTTCTTATTCACTCGATGGCGGTATGGTAGACGTTGTAGCAGACGATTTGGTTGGCAGCCACATTTATCTGGATGTAGTGACAGTCGGCGCTACGATTAATATTATTCTGGCCGCTGTAAAAGCCAAAGGGCTCACCGTGATCGAAAATGCTGCCCGTGAACCGCATGTGGTAGATTTGGCAAACTTCCTGAACAGCATGGGTGCCGATATTCGCGGCGCCGGTACAGATGTGATTAAAATTCACGGCGTTGATTATCTGCGCGGAACGACATACTCCATTATTCCGGATCAGATTGAGGCGGGCACCTATATGGTGGCTGCCGCTGCAACATGCGGTGATGTACTGATTAAAAATGTCATTCCCAAGCACCTTGAATCGATTACCGCCAAGCTGGAAGAAATGGGTGTTCAGATCGAAGAATTTGACGAGGCGATCCGGGTGACCCGTACTGGTGCGCTGAATAAATGTAATGTAAAGACCATGCCGCACCCCGGTTTCCCCACCGATATGCAGCCGCAGATTGCAGTGCTGCTCTCCATTGCCAAGGGTACAAGCATTATTACCGAAGGCGTATGGGACAATCGTTTCCGCTATGTGGAAGAGCTTCGCCGTATGGGTGCGCAGATTTCGGTGGACAGCCGTCTGGCGGTGGTAGAGGGTGTTGACCATCTGGTAGCCGCACCGGTAAAGGCAGTAGACCTGCGTGCAGGTGCTGCGATGGTGATTGCCGCCTTGTGCGCACAGGGTACGACGCAAATCGAAGATATCCAGTATATCGAGCGTGGGTATGATGCTATTGTGGAAAAACTGCGCTCACTTGGGGCTGATATCTGTCGGATTGAAACCCCCGGCCCGACTGCCGTTATGGTAGGATAAGGCTTACTTTTTGATTTTTTCAGCATGGAGGTTGGCGGATTTTGGCAAGACTTTGTCCCCTTTTCAGCGGGAGCAGCGGCAATAGCTATTATATCGGCTCTGAGGAGCACGGCGTGTTGATCGACGCTGGACGAAGCGCCAAACAGCTGACAGAAATGCTTGCAAAATGTGGAATTCCCCTTTCTGCGATTGAGGGGATTTTTGTCACGCATGAACACAGCGACCATGTAAAGGGACTGCGCGTTTTTGCCGGGCGCAATCATATTCCGGTATATGCTTCCCAGGGAACCTTTGAAGCGCTTAATGATGCGCAGATTCTCAATGGAAAGTTCCCCTGTCATGTGATTGATGCACAGGGGGTGCAGTGCGCCGGCATGGAGATTATCCCGTTTCACACTTCGCACGACTGTGCCGAGGGGTATGGTTATCTTGTCAAGACCGCAGACGATCATCGTGTCAGTTTTTCCACTGATTTGGGAATTATCACTCCCGAAGTGGAGAAGATGATGGAAGGCGCCGACTTTGTCGTCATGGAGTCCAACCACGATATCGGCATGCTGCAAAACGGGCCGTATCCGTATTCCCTGAAACGCCGGATTTTGTCGCAGCGCGGCCATCTTTCCAATACTGCCTGTGCAGATTATCTGCCGCATCTGGCAGGGCGGGGGACCAACCGGTTTTTGCTGGCGCATTTGAGCAGTGAAAATAATACGCCCGATCTGGCTTATCAGACGGCGCTTTGTTCATTGCGCATGGCAGGTTTGCAGGAGAATCGTGATTTCCGTTTGGCAATCGCTCCAAAAGAAAATCTGGATGGGCATACTATCCTTTTTTAATACATAACAGAAGAATAAAGGCTGAACCGTTTCAAAGTAGAATCGGTTCAGCCTTTTTATTTTTTATTCTGCTATAGGTTTTGTCTGGGGTTGAAAGCAGAATTTGCCGTCTTGGAAAACACATGCAGCCGGTGCGCCTGCATGTAGATTCCCGGCAAGCATCTCTTCAGACAGCGGGTCTTCAATTCGGGTCTGTATGGCACGGCGAAGAGGACGGGCGCCATATATCGGGTCAAACCCTTCGCGCGCAATTTCGGCCACGGTTTCTTTCGGAAAATCAACCTGCATCCCCAAATCGGACAGGCGCTTTTGCAGCTGCGCCAGCATCCGCTGTGCGATTTGATGCAGATCGCTTTCTGTCAGCTTCCGGAACACAATGCAGTCATCCACACGGTTCAGGAATTCCGGCCGGAATAGCATTTTCAGTTCCTCCATCACCCGTTCTTTCATCCGGGCATTGTCTGCCTCTGGGGTTTGTTCTGCGGCAAATCCAAGGCTCTGTTTGTGTTCTGTCATCATTTTAGCCCCCACGTTGGAGGTCATGATGATGACCGTATTTTTAAAGTCCACATGCCGTCCCTGTGAATCCGTCAGACGTCCATCTTCCAGAATTTGCAGCAGCAGGTTGAATACATCCGGGTGCGCCTTTTCGATTTCGTCAAAGAGCACCACCGAATAGGGATGGCTGCGCACAGCGTCTGCCAGCTGCCCGCCTTCATCGTATCCCACATAGCCGGGCGGCGACCCCACCAGCCGGGAAACGGTGTGCTTTTCCATGTATTCCGACATATCAAAGCGCAGCATAGCATCTTCGTCGCCAAACATGCTCTCTGCCAATGCCTTGCACAGTTCTGTTTTTCCCACACCGGTCGGCCCCAGGAAGAGGAAAGAACCGATAGGGCGGCGGGGGTCTTTAAGCCCTACCCGTCCGCGGCGGATTGCCCGCGCCACTGCGGAAACCGCTTCTTCCTGCCCGACAATGCGCTTGTGCAGTGTTTCTTCCAGCCGGAGCAATCGCTGCCCCTCTTCTTCGGTGAGGCGTGCAGCCGGAACTCCTGTCCACATAGAGACAATCCCGGCAATATCTTCCGGCGTGACTTCCCCGTCTTGTTCCTGCTTCTGGTCGTTCCAGTGTTCCTGTTGTTCGTCCAGACGGCCTTGCAGCTCTTTTTGCTCATCCCGTATGGAAGCAGCCCGTTCAAAATCTTGTGCATTGATAGCGGCCGCTTTTTCCTGTTCCAGTTCGCGCACTCGTTTTTCCAGCTTTTGGATGCTGTCCGGCGCTGTGAAAGCACGCAGCCGCACGCGGGAAGCTGCTTCGTCGATCAGGTCAATGGCCTTGTCGGGAAGGAACCGGTCAGAAATATAGCGTGAAGAGAGTTTCACGGCTGTATCAATAGCAGCGTCGGTAATCCTGACTTTGTGATGGGCCTCATAACAGTCGCGAAGCCCGCGAAGAATCAGTACGGCTTCTTCCTGCGAAGGTTCGCCCACCATAACAGGTTGGAACCTGCGTTCCAGAGCAGCGTCCTTTTCAATATGCTTGCGGTATTCGCTGATTGTCGTAGCACCGATTACCTGCAAGTCGCCGCGCGCCAGAGAGGGCTTGAGGATATTGGCGGCATCTGTAGAGCCTTCGGCAGCACCTGCTCCCACAATCGTATGCAGCTCATCAATAAACAGGATAATGTTTCCTGATTTTTTTACTTCTTCAATGGCCGATTTGATGCGCTCTTCAAAATCGCCCCGGTATTTGGTCCCGGCTACCATACCTGTCAAATCGAGCGCGATCAACCGCTTGCCTTTCAGCAGTTCGGGGACCTCTTCGGTGTGGATTTTTAAAGCCAGCCCTTCTGCTACCGCTGTTTTGCCTACGCCCGGCTCACCGATGAGCACCGGGTTATTTTTGGTGCGTCGGCACAGAATCTGGATGACACGCTCAATTTCTGACTGCCGTCCGATGACAGGGTCGATTTTTCCTTCAGCGGCCATGCGGGTCAGATCGCGGCCAAACTGTTCCAGTGTTTTGGTGCCGTTCTTTTCGCCGGATTCGGCTTTCTTTTCTCCTGCCGGTTCTGTACGGTGCATCCCGCCCAGAACTTCTGTCAGGCCTTTCAGGATATCCCGGGGGCTGGCGCCCAGTGCTGCCAGGAAGCGTACGCCGTATCCTTCCCCTTCTTCCAGAATGGCCAGCAAAAGGTGTTCGGTTCCCACAAAACCGTGCCCCAGCTGCGCTGCCTGTGCAGCTGCAATCTGTAAGATGCGTTTGCTGCGGGGGGTAAAGTCTGCGGGGGTCACTTTGGTGGGGGAACCAACACCAATTTTTTCTTTGACCATGGTTTCCAGTTTTTCCGGGGTAATGCCAAGACGCCGCAGCGCCTCTGCGGCAACGCTGTTGCCAATTTCCAGAATTCCGAGAAGCATGTGCTCGCTTCCCACGTATTCATGTCCCAGTTCACAGGCTTTTTCAATTGCGCGGTTCAATACCGCATTGGCTTTTTCCGTAAATCCGCTGAAACGGTACATCCTTCTTCACTCCTTATTACAAAATTAATGAGTCTTTTCTGTTTATGCGCCGGAGAGTGTTTTTCGCACCAACCCGACGCGCAGAAGCTCCTGTTCCATGCCCGGGAGTTCTTCCTGTCCGGACGGCAGGCGCAGGGTAGCAGGCTGCCCCAGTACACTGAGCCGATTCAATGTTTCAGGAGCAATCCCCTTGAGAAATCCGCTGGAAACACCCAGACGGACATTGGAAAGCAGCTTCATGAACTCACGGGTGCCCAGCAGCCGTGCAGTCTGTAAAATGCCCAGCGAACGAGCAACCGTATCCTGCGTTTCAATCCGCTGCATCAGCTTTTCGCGGGCACCGCGTTCCTGCCGCAGCAGCTGCATCGAAATGGTCTCCAGGTTAGAGAGCGCTTCTTCTTCGCTTAACCCCAGCGTCACGCGGTTGGAGAGCTGGTACAGGCAGCCGTTTTCCTCTCCGCCTTCTCCCGAAGCACTGCGCAAAGAAAGCCCCAGCTTGGAAAGATTCGAGGCCGTGCGGTTGATAATGCCGCTTTCTTCCAGTGCAGGCAGATGCAGCATCAGAGAAGCGCGCATCCCGGTACCCAAATCTGTGGGGTACTGCGTCAGATATCCCAAGTGTTCGTCAAAAGCAAACGAAAGCCGCTCATTCAGTGCGTCGTCCAGACGGCTGGCGGTTTTCCAGGCCTGCTTTAAAGAGAGGCCTTCCTGTAGAACCTGGATGCGGATGTGGTCTTCTTCGTTGATCATCACAGAAATGCTTTCATCACGCGAGAGGAGAAGAGCCCTTCCCTCTGGATGGGAGATGAATTCAGGGCTGGCCAGGTGCCGCTCTACCAGAGAAACCGCAGCGGTGCGCGAGAGGGAAGCAACCGGGATCCACATGAAAAAACCCGAGAATAAACTATTGGGGCCAATCACCGCTTCGTGGATGGCTTCCAGAACACGCTTTTTCCGGCTGTCGTCCAAGTGGCTGGGGAAGGGGACGCCGCGAAGATTCCGTGCCAAACGCACGCGGGTGCTGATGACAACATCTCCCTCGGCGCCGCTCTTTTCATACCATTTTTTCATTTCATTCATGATGTTTCCCCTCCTTCAGCGCTTTGATTTCGTCACGCAGGACTGCGGCGAGCTCAAAATTCTGTTTTTCTACGGCTTCACGCAGCAGCTTTTGTTTTTCCTCCAAAGGGGAACTCTCTTCCTGCACGACCTGCATAGCAGATTGTGGACGAAGCGTCAGCTGGGCTTTCAGCGGGCTTTTCCCGCGATGGCTGGTATTCCCGTGAATCCGCTGAATCATTGGGGAGAGGCGCTGGCGGAAGGTCTGATAGCACTGGGCACAGCCAACCCGCCCGGTGCGTGCGATCTCGTCAAAGGTGCAGCCGCAGCCCTTGCAGCGCAGTTCCTGCTGTTGTTCCGGCTCCTCTTCCAGAAAACCGCCCAGAAGATTTCCGAGCTGAAGCCCCCAGTCGCCAAAAAAGCCGTTATATCCGAGCTTTCTGGCACAATCACCGCACAGGGCGATTTCAGAAAGTTCCCCGTTTACAATCCGTTTGATATGGGTGGTGGCGGGATTTTTCCCGCAATGCTGGCATATCATATTCCATACCTCCTGATGGTCATTTTCTGTCAAACTATTCCTATCCTATGTGGCGCTGTAGGCTGCCATGAGCAGATTTTTCAGAATCCCGGCCCGCAGCGTGTCCCTTTGTTCCTGCGGCACAGAAGCCAGGGCGCGGTCTGATATCGCTGCTGCCATAAGGTGGGCATCCCGCAGCGAAAGCACTTTGCGTTCCGCCAGGTTCCGCAGGATAACTCCGGCGCTGGCCCCATCCAGTGATTCCCCGATAGAGTTTACCAGATGCATGAGGAGCGTAGGAGCATCCCGCTGGATGCGGGTAATCCTTATATATCCGCCCCCGCCGCGCCGGCTCTCTACCAGATATCCCTGTTCCGGCGTAAACCGGGAGGAGATTACATAACTGATCTGGCTGGGGACACAGCCCATCGTTTCGGCAAGTTCGTTCCGGCGGAATTCCGCGCAGCCATGTTCACTTTCCAACAGGGAGAGGATATAGTTGACGACACTATCTGTCATTCGCATGGGAATCCCTCCTGTTTGACTTTAATTGACTTTAATTTTAGACCTTTCCTGTCTTTTAGTCAAAAGGAAAAAATCATAAAATTTATTCAAAAAACAGGGATGATGCAAATTATCTGGTGCATCATCCCATTTTTTCGATTTTTCTTCTGTTTTCAAAAGAAATCCCGCTCCCAATAGTTTGAGAGCGGGAAAAGCTGTATTATTCCAGTTCGAAAGCGCCGGTATACAGAGCGTAGTAACGGCCTTTCTGTGCAATCAGGTCATTATGGCTGCCGCGTTCAATAATACGGCCGTGATCCAATACCATAATCACATCAGAGTTCTGAACGGTAGACAGGCGGTGTGCGATAACGAACACCGTGCGGCCATACATCAGGGCATCCATACCACTCTGCACAATGGTTTCGGTACGGGTATCAATAGAGGAGGTAGCCTCATCCAAAATCATAACCGGCGGGTCAGCAACTGCGGCACGCGCAATCGAGATCAGCTGACGCTGGCCCTGAGAAAGCCCGCTGCCGTCACCTTCCAGTACGGTGTTGTAGCCCTGGGGCAGCATGCGAATAAACTTATCTGCATTGGCCAGTTTTGCGGCGGTGATACATTCTTCGTCGGTGGCATCCAGGCGGCCATACCGGATGTTTTCCATAACCGTGCCGGTGAACAGGTTGACATCCTGAAGCACAACGCCCAGAGAGCGGCGCAGGTCGTCCTTTTTAATCTTGTTGATATTAATGCCGTCGTAACGGATCTTTCCGTCTGCAATGTCATAGAATCGGTTGATCAGGTTGGTGATGGTTGTTTTACCAGCGCCAGTAGAACCAACGAAGGCGATCTTCTGTCCGGGTTCCGCATACAACGAAATATCATGCAGTACGATCTTATCCGGTACATAACCAAAGTCCACATGGTCAAGAACGACATTGCCTTCCAGCTTGGTATAGGTTACGGTACCGTCATGATGCGGGTGCTTCCATGCCCACATGCTGGTGGAGTGATCACATTCGGTCAGTTCACCGTTCTTGTCGTACTTGGCATTGACCAAGGTTACATATCCGTTATCCGCTTCCGGTTCTTCATCCATCAGTTCAAAAATACGGGAGGCACCGGCCAGTGCGGTGATGACAGAGGTCAGCTGCTGGGAAACCTGTGCAATGGGGTTGACAAAGTTGCGGGACAGCGTGAGAAAAGAGGCAATGGTGCCCAATGTCAGTGTACCGGCTCCAGCCAGGCTGAAGTTGGTAATACCGGCGATTGCCATGGCGCCGCCAAGAACTGCCAGCAGCACATACAGGATATAACCGATATTGTTCATGATTGGCATCAGAATGTTGGCATAGATATTGGCAGCAGTAGCGCACTCGCAGAGTTCATCATTTACTTTGTCAAAATCCTCTTTGGCCCTTTCTTCGTGGCAGAAGACTTTTACAACCTTCTGTCCATTGATCATCTCTTCAATAAAACCATTCACAGTGCCCAGTGATTCCTGCTGCTTCATGAAATAAGTACTGCTTTTTCCGGCAATTTTCTTGATGGCTCGAAGAATAAAAACTACAGCGAGCAGGACAAAGAGTGTCAGCCAGAAACTGAGGTACAGCATGGAACAGAACACAGCCAAAATAGTAACACAGGAAGAGAATGCCTGCGGTATACTTTGAGAGATCATCTGACGCAGAGTGTCTGTATCGTTGGTGTAGTGGCTCATGATATCGCCGTGTGTGTGGGTATCGAAGTACCGGATCGGAAGCTTCTGCATTTTTGAGAACATCGCATCACGGATATCTTTCAAAGTACCCTGTGCAATGACAGCCATCATCCGGTTATAGATCAGAGTAGCCAGAATACCAGCGGCGAAAATACAGCCCATGGTTGTAATCGCTTTCAGAAGTTCAGAGAAATCGGAGCTCTGATTCAAAAGCATGGGGGTAATAAAATCATCGATCAGGGTCTGGATGAACAGGGCAGAGGCAACAGAAGCGCCTGCGCTGATGAGGATGCATACCACCACCAGGATTAGGGGAATACGGTATGCGCCAAGGTAAGAAAGAAGACGGCGAATCGTTCCGGGCTTGAAGCGCCTGCCATTTGCGGGCATTGCTGCGGGGCCGGGAGTTTTAGGAGATTTATTCATTCTGGGCGCCTCCTTTATTTTGAGAATAGTAAACTTCCTGATAAATCTTACAGGACTGGAGCAGTTCTTCATGAGTGCCGCAGGCAGCCAGCTTGCCGTCGTCCATCACCAGAATCTGGTCTGCATCCTGTACAGAGGAAACGCGCTGTGCGATGATAATCTTGGTTGTGTCAGGAATTTCATCGCGGAACGCTTTACGGATTAGGGCGTCTGTTTTGGTGTCGACAGCACTCGTAGAATCGTCCAGAATCAAAATCTTGGGCTTCTTCAGCAAAGCACGGGCAATACAAAGACGCTGCTTCTGACCGCCGGAAACATTGGTGCCACCCTGCTCGATATAGGTGTCATATCCCTGCGGGAAACTGGAAACGAATTCATCAGCGCAGGCCAGCTGACAGGCGTGCAGAATTTCTTTATCGGTGGCATTTTCATTACCCCAGCGAAGATTCTCTTTGATCGTGCCGGAGAACAGTTCGTTTTTCTGCAACACCATAGCCACCTGATTTCTCAAGCTTTCGATGTCGTATTCCCGAACATCCACCCCGCCGACAGTCACACGTCCTTCGGTCACGTCGTACAAACGAGGAATCAGCTGCACCAGGCTGGACTTGGAAGAACCAGTACCGCCCAGAATACCAATCGTCTGGCCGGAAAGAATTTTCAGATTAATGTGATCCAAAACAGGTTTCTCGTTCTTTTCGGAATAGGAGAAAGTCACGTTTTCAAAAGAAATAGAACCATCCTTTACCTCATGAACGGGATTTTCACAGTTGTGCAGGGTGCTTTCTTCCACCAGAATCTCATGAATACGTTCAGCAGAAGCACGGGAAATAATAATCATGACGAACACCATGGAAACAGCCATCAGACTCATCAGAATCTGTGTTGCATAGGTAATAAGGCTCATAAATTCGCCAGTGGAAAGACCCAGAGCTGCATCACCGCCGCAGGCCACAATGGCTCTTGCGCCCAACCATGAAACAATTAGCATACAGGCATACATACTGAACTGCATCAGAGGCATATTGAAAGCCAGTGTTTTTTCTGCTTTGGAGAAGTCTTTATAAATGGTTTGGGAGATGTTTTCGAATTTTTCGATTTCGTGGTCTTCACGGGTAAAGGACTTGACAACCCGAATACCGCGAAGATTTTCCTGTACAACACGATTTAATTTATCGTATGTGCGGAATACCCGCTCGAAAATAGGATGTACATGATTTGCGATAAACAGCAAGCCAAAACCAAGAATAGGAATCGCTGCAAGGAATACAAAAGACAGATTTGCATCGATACCAAAAGAGGCTACCAGTGCAAAAATCAGCATAAAGGGACAGCGTACTGCCATACGGATGATCATCTGATAAGCCATCTGTAAGTTTGTTACGTCGGTGGTCAAACGAGTAACGATACTGGCAGTTGAAAACTTATCGATGTTAGCGAAAGAGTACTCCTGAATTTTGTAATACATGTCATGACGCAGATTGCGTGCAAAGCCAGAAGATGCAATGGCAGCATATTTACCTGCCAGAGCACCGAACAGCAGAGAAATCATGGCGGCAACCAGCAGAATAATACCAAATTTGATGACGCTTGGCATATGACCCTGGTCAATTCCCTTGTCAATCAACTCTGCCATGACCAACGGAATGATAATTTCCATAGCTACTTCTACCAGCACGAGAATAGGTGCCAGAATAGAGGCTTTTTTGTACTGGCGGATACTTTCCATCAGTTTTTTTATCATGTGAGCTCAGTCCTTTCCAAAAAATAGAGAAGATTCCCTAGAAAATCAGGGCTCTTCCAAATTGCGGCTTACGCGTGATAAAAGAGAAGAAAGCTGTTCAATCTCTTCAGGGGTAAAACCGCGCATAATGCGTTTTTCCAGTTCGTTGTTGCCCTTTGCAGCCAACAGATGAATCGAGCGCCCTTTTTCGGTAAGAACTAATTTTTTCAGTCGGGCATCGTGAGAAACCGATTCCCGTCGAATCAATCCTTTGCTTTCCATCAACTTGACAACTTTCGAGACTGTCGAGCGGGTAACAGAAAAGGAGTTTTCCAAATTTTTCTGGAAGATGTTTTCACCTTCGTGCTCATACAAAAAACCAAGAATCCAGCCGTTGGAGCCTGTAACGTTGTGAATTTGCTCCAGTTCCATCGTGTTATCCGCACATCTGCGAATTAAAGTGGACAATTTCATGATTTCAAGTCCAAGTTTTGCTTCCTGATTCATGATGCACCTCCTCGTAGATTTAATATGTAATTTGTTATGTAGCGAAACAGTTTGTTGTATAACTGTTTGACATCAAACATGATACACCTGACAATTTTATTTGTCAAGAGATTCTCATAACAAAAAATAAGGTTCTATAAGATGCACAGAATTCTGTCGGAAAAAGAGGGATACAGAAGATACAGATTGCATAAAAATTTTGAAAAATAAAGAAGTTTGCAAGAAACAAATTGACGCAAAAAAAGAAAAGTATTATCATAAATTTATATATCGTGACGATTTGATGAGGTTCGCTAATTCATAACGAAAGGGGAAAGCATATGAAAAGTAAATTACAGGTGGAAATTGAACGTGCACAGGTAGGAATTTTGCAGGATATCGTTTTTGCCCAGCCTCCGTTCTGGTTTGGGAATACGACCCGCCCTCTCAAGCTGAATCTGATGAAGGCACGTTCAGACAAGCCGCTTCCGGTCATCATCTGGCTGTGCGGCGGGGCGTGGGTGATGATGGATAAAAACTATCATGCACCCGAAATGGAGTATCTGGCAGAAAATGGATTTGCAGTTGCTTCTGTGGAATACCGCACGAGCAATGAAGCGCGCTTCCCCGGCCAGATTGAAGATGTCAAAGCGGCTATCCGCTTTCTTCGTGCCCATGCAGAACAATTTGGTCTGGATGCAGAGCATATCGGCATTATGGGGGAATCTGCCGGAGGATACCTGTCAATTCTGGCAGGAACCAGCGGTTCTACGCGGATTTTTGACGTAGGGGAGAATCTGGAATATTCCAGCGCGGTACAGGCAGTGTGCGACTGGTATGGCCCGTCTGATTTTGTAGAGTTTGCAAAGGAAAATAACGGCAGTGCTGATTCTCCGGAAGCCCTCTTAATGGGCGGCCCGGCACATCGTGTTCCCGAAGTAGCAGAGGCGGCGAATCCCTGCACGTATCTTTCCCCGGAGACACCTCCGTTTTTAATCCTGCACGGAAATCAGGATCATACGGTTCCATTTAGTCAAAGCGAGATTTTATATGAAAGACTAACAGCCAACCAGACGCCGGTTGAGTTTTATGAATTGGATGGTGCTGATCATGCAGACCGTCATTTCGTTCAGCCTGCCATTCGAAAGATCATTCTGGAGTTTTTCGAGCGTAATTTAAAAAGATGAGAAAATAGTAACGATGAGGGCGTGGCGATATCGTCGCGCCCTCTTTTTATGACGGCTCATGAGTTGCGATGCTTTGTTGAGTATGATACAATGAGCATCTGTAAGAATGTCATAAAAGGGGAGAAGCGTGCATGACACGGGATTTGACAAAGGGGAATGTAACAGGCTCCATGCTGCGGTTTGCCGCACCCATGATTGCAGGAAACCTATTGCAGCAATTTTATAATGTGGCGGACACTTTAATCGTTGGCCGCTTTCTGGGGCCGGATGCACTGGCTGCTGTAGGTTCTTCCTATGCAATGATGGTGTTCCTTACCTCTATCCTGTTGGGCTTGTGTATGGGCAGCGGCGTGTTGTTTTCCATGCTCTTCGGCGCCAAAAGGGAAGAAGAGCTGCGCCGGAGCAGCGCACTTTCTTTTTTGTTTATCGGTATCCTGACGATTGTACTGGAAGTTCTATCCCTGCTCCTGTTGGAACCACTATTGGCCCTGATGCAGATTCCCGGCGATATATGGACGATGACTGGGGACTATTTACGTATCATTTTCTTCGGAATGATTTTCACCTTTCTGTATAATTACTTCGCATCTTTACTGAGAGCAATTGGGAATTCCGCTATACCGTTGATATTTCTGGCTGTTTCGGCTGTTGTTAACATCTTTTTAGACTTGTTGTGGGTAGCAGTTTTCCCGCTGGGGGTACAGGGGGCGGCATTGGCAACCATTACCGCGCAGGGCATTTCCGCGCTGGGAATCGCATGGTACACGCTGAAAAAAGTTCCAGTGATTTGTCCTCGCCGGCAGGATTTTCGACCTGATCGGGCTTTGGCGTGGAGAATTGCACATTATTCTCTGCTGACCTGTGTACAGCAATCGGTCATGAATTTTGGAATCTTAATGGTACAGGGATTGGTAAACAGTTTCGGCGTGTCGGTTATGGCGGCTTTTGCAGCGGCAGTTAAAATTGATTCTTTTGCGTATATGCCTGTGCAGGATTTCGGCAATGCTTTTTCTACCTTTATCGCACAAAATCACGGGGCCGGGCAGCAGGAGCGTATCCGGCGCGGGATTCGTTCTGTGGTAATCATCGCGGTTATTTTCTGTATTATCATTTCTTTGGGTGTGTGCCTTTTTGGGCGTGAACTGATGCTGTTGTTTATCGAACCGCAGGAAACTGAAATCATCTCGATCGGGGTAGAATACCTGCGCATCGAAGGCGCCTGCTATTGCGGAATTGGCTGCCTGTTCCTGCTGTATGGTTTGTACCGCGGTTTGGGAAAGCCGGGTATCTCGGTAGTACTGACGGTTATTTCTCTGGGAACACGGGTTGCGTTGGCATATTGCCTGGCTCCCATTCCATCTATTGGCCTGCCTGGTATTTGGTGGTCGGTTCCGATTGGTTGGTTTTTGGCAGACGCAGTCGGGTTCTTGTACTATGCATGGCTGCACCGTCAAAAAGTAAAAATATAAAACAAAAAAGTCCCCGCTGTTTTCCACAGCGGGGACTTCCCTTTTTTATTTACAATAGAGCTTGCGCATTCTGGCCATCGCTTCACGGGTGTTTTCTACTGTTCCAAAAGCGGTCAGCCGGAAGAATCCTTCTCCGTTTTTACCGAAACCGCTGCCTGGCGTTCCTACCACGTGTGCACGGTGCAGCAGATCATCAAAGAATTCCCAAGAATTCATACCGTTGGGGCATTCCAACCAAAGATACGGAGAGTTGCTTCCGCCTACAAACCAGATGCCCATTTCCTGCAAAGCCTGTGACATAATTTGAGCATTTTCTCGATAGACTGCCAGGTTTTCACGGCATTGTGCCTGGCCTTCGGGAGTGAAGACTGCGGCAGCTGCCTTCTGTACCGGATAAGAAACACCATTAAATTTGGTTGTCTGGCGGCGCAGCCACATTTCGCGCAGAGAAAGGCCATTGCGCACCAGATCATCTGGTACGACTGTATAACCACAACGGGTACCGGTGAATCCGGCTGTTTTGGAAAGCGAACAGAATTCGATTGCACACCGGCGAGCGCCTTCAATTTCAAAGATACTTCTTGGCAGATTCTCATCACAGATAAACGACTCATATGCTGCATCGAACAGAATCACAGCATCCTGCTCCAAGGCATATTCCACCCACTTTGTCAGCTGTTCGCGGCTGTACACTGCACCGGTCGGATTGTTGGGGGAACAAAGATAGATCAGGTCTGCCTGCTGTCCCGATACCGGCATGGGCAAAAATCCATTTTCTTTATTGGCCTCCAAATATACAATCCGGCGGCCATCCATATAGTTGGTGTCCCGATAAACTGGGTATACGGGGTCGGGAATGAGCACAGTGTTTTCCCGGTCAAACAGATCCAAGATATTTCCCACATCGCTCTTTGCACCATCGCTGATAAAGATCTCATCAGGATGCAGTTCTACGCCATAGCTGCGGTAATATCCGCGCACTGCTTCACGCAGAAACTCATAGCCCTGCTCCGGGCCATAACCGTGAAAGCTTTCGGCTTTTCCCTGTTCTTTTGTACCAGCAACCATTTCGCCAACAATTTTTTCACCTAACGGGCGGGTGACATCTCCAATTCCCATTCGAATAACGTCAACTCCGGGATTTGCCTTTTGAAATTCTGAGACACGGTGTGCAATATCAGAAAAAAGATAACTTTTTTCCAGTGTTCGGTACTGTTCATTCAGTTTCATAGCGTTCATCCTTTTCTTTTAGAATCATCGGACGGCATTTTTTAACACCGTATCCACGCAATTTATTATATTGCTTTGCAGGATTCACGTCAATATCATTCATATCATATTTTAAAAAAACAAAAAAACCGCATAATTCTTGAAAATATGATGTGGTTATTTAAATAAGTTGCAAAACCGATTTTGCCTTTCAAAAGAGCATCAGCATCGGCTAAATAAAATTTTAATTTTTTTCAAAAAAGTGTTGACAATCGTTTTTTCAGATGCTATAATTATCAAGCGCTCTTCGAGAGCAGAAAATAAAATACGCGAGAGTGGCGGAATTGGCAGACGCGCTAGATTCAGGTTCTAGTGAGCACTACGCTCATAGGGGTTCAAGTCCCCTCCCTCGCACCAACTCCCAACTGATTTCAGTTGGGAGTTTTTGTTTTAAGTTATTTTATCCTTTGCACTCAATTATCATGCAGAAGATTTTTTGTAAAATTGGTTGCTGGTAACCAGTAGCATTTTTATTTATGGAATAGAGAAACGACTGGAAAAACGTGTCAAATGATGATTTGCTCTCTATAGAATATTTTGATGGTTATATTCCGCACAGAAAGATGTAGCTGCTCTATAATTCCAGTTTTTCAATCCGCATTCAATTGTTGTCTTGAAATCCAGCCAGAAGGATAGTGGTAAATTTTGTTTTTATTTGAATCTTTACTTATATGTAACCAGCTTTTCCGTTATGTTGAGTTACGTATTCCCTTGATAGTATTCCAAGCTTATTGTACTTCTTTTAATAGCATAAACCCAAGAATGATATTATAACAAAAAAGCCCCAAACACGATTTGCGTGTTGGGACTCATAACTGGTGCGAGAGAGGGGACTTGAACCCCTATGAGCGTAGTGCTCACTAGAACCTGAATCTAGCGCGTCTGCCAATTCCGCCACTCTCGCGTATTTTATTTTCTGCTCTCGAAGAGCGCTTGATAATTATAGCATCTGTTTCGACAGTTGTCAACAGGAAAATCTAATTTTTTAAAATAAATTTTTAAGGGCCTTATTATAACGCTATATATTCGCATTATCGTTGGATTTTTAATTTTTATCATCTAATAGCTATTAAGTTTCGCAGGGGAAACCAGAATCGGAGTTTCCCCTGCAAAATAATGATTATGTTATGGCCACAATCAGTGGTTTATAGAGAAAATTGTGAAGTAAAAAAATCTATTTATTTTTCTCGAATGAGAATCTTGCCAAAATCGACTTCTCCGCGAAGAACTTCGAACCGGATAAGCTGTTCACCAGCTGTTTCGCCCAAAAAAATCTCGGTCAAATGGTTGGCAGCAGGTTCATTCGGAAAAAGTACAGAAGGCTCGTTAACAGGAATTTCGGCCGCAGCGGGCAGAAAATCTTCAAATAGGACATTCTTTTCTGTGCTTACCCGAACAAGTGCAGGTGCATCGGCACAATAAGTCGCCCACACACCGTAAATATCCGCTGTGCGTACAGAATAGGAAACATATTCCCCTTCACGCATACGAAGGTGCATGTGGTCGCGCAAATGGCTGCCACCGCGTGTGCCAGGCAGTGTAACCGGCGGATGAAAGCCTTTTTCATAAACAATTTCCATTCGATCGGAGAGACGATAAGCGGTGGAGCAGGGAAGAGTAGATTTACCAAATCGGGAATCCAACGGAAGGTCATTGTAGCCAATTGCTGGGATAGAAAAGCTTCCCTGCCGAAGAATCGGGGCGTGGTACTGCATGTTGGGGGTACAGTTTTCAAAACGAGTACACTCCAGATATGCGTCCCAGATTTTCTGAGCACGTTCATAAGAAGGCTTAGGGCCGCCTTTCAACGCATAATCTGTGATTATATGCCAATCTTCCGGAACTGTAAAATTCATGATAGAAGCACAGCCGGCGCCGACAACCGTTTTTCAGCACCAGAGGGCAAATCCCGCGTGATGCTCTGCAAGCAGTTCATACATAGTTGTCTGCCAGTCATGTTCGTTCCGTCCTCCAGTCTCGCCCATCCATAGCGGTACATTCCATTCCTCACATTTTTTCAGCGCATCAGAAATCGAAACCATTTCCGGACTGACAGCTTCATATTGATGGATGCTGATGCCCCAGTTATGACACTCGGGGTCAAAGTCACGATCAAAGAGGTCTACTAGTGTGGAGAACTGAGTTCCATTGAGCAAAAACAGGTGATTTTTGTCGTAAACCCGACAGCGGCGTATCATTTCCGCATAAAATTCCTGTAATATGGGGGTCAGTTCCCAGATACGCGGGGTAATAGAAAGCGGTTCATTCAGACAATCATAACCGCCGATAATCCACCGGTCAGCAAAACGACGAGCAAATTCCTCCATCAGGATGCACATGCGCTCTCGGGCTTCTTCATCAATGTAGAAGTGTTGGGAATTATCGATACCATTGTCACAGGGAACCCCAGACTGTCCTGCTGTTGCAGCGTGGATATCAATGATGGCATATACCCGGTATTTTTCACACCAATCCAGTACATTGGTTAGCATGGCAAAGGACTCTTCATTAAACTGAATACCGGGTTCTTCATATAGGAAAGTAGATGCCCGTATAGGCAGACGAACCGAGTTGTATCCAAAATCGGCCAATGCGTGAATATCCTCTTCCGAAAGATAAGCGCGATGCCATCTCGGCCAGAACTTTTTTGTGTATTCCGTCCCGCAGGTTTCCTGAAGCACATATTCCATCGAACGTCCACGGTCCATGCGGTTCATAGCGGCATATTCGCCCGAGGCAGTCAATCGGAATTCACTGTCAATCCCCAGCATAAAAGCTTCGGGATTATCCCAGTTTCCCATACCCCAGCCGCGAGGGATCACTTCTTCGCCATCACCATTTACCAGGATACGCCCCTGGGCATGTAAAAAGCCTTTTACCCGTTCGTGTGCATAAACGTTCATCAGAATCCTCCTCATTTGTTGTAGTCTTTCATTATTTAACTATATAACAATTTAATGTTAAATGTTTTTATGGTAAAAGTCGATAGGGTTCTGTGAGAGAATATGGCTTTCGTTGCACTATTTTAAATGCTATGATATACTGAAAAAACTTGGAAGATTAAAAAAAGGGGATAGGCATTATGATGAATGTTCAAATCCTGTGTGTGGGAAAGCTCAAAGAATCTTACTGGCGGGAGGCTTGTGCAGAATATGCAAAACGACTGAAAGCATTCTGTACCTTTTCTATTGTAGAATTGCCGGAAAGCCGTTTGCCGGATGACCCTTCTCCGGCTTTGATTGAAAAGGCGTTGGAAGAAGAGGGCGAAAAGTTACTGGCTGCGGCAAAGGGCAGTGCAGTGATTCCGTTGTGTATTGAAGGAAAAGAGATCTCTTCTCCTCAATTGGCACAAAGATTAGAAGATTTGGCTTCACGCGGTTTTTCTTCGGTGAGTTTTGTTATAGGCAGTTCATTTGGTTTGGCAGATAAAGTAAAACGTGCGGGGACAATGCGTCTGTCTATGTCGCCTATGACGTTCCCGCACCAGCTGGCACGCGTAATGCTTTGCGAGCAGATTTATCGCGCTTTTCAGATCCAGAATCATGGGAAGTATCATAAATAAAAAATTTGCCGGTATATAATCCCGGCAAATTTTTTATGTAGCCCGAAGGCGGACGCAAAAGCGTCCGCCTTCGGCTTTGCTGGGGTTAGCAGCAGCTGTTGCCGCATCCGCAGTCGTTGTTACCACTGCCCAGGTTGTTGCCGCATCCGCAGCAGCACAGGATCAGAAGAATGATGATAATCCAAGAGCATCCACCAAAGTTGTTGTTGCACATATTGAATTGCCTCCTTTCGGTTTACATTACAGTGTATGGCGAAGAGGCAATTGTTGTTACAGCGTTTCAGCAGATTTTTTTACAGGCCGATTTTTCCAGTGCGAACGATTTCGGGAAGCTGCCGCAAATCATGAATTTGATAGGTGATGGAGGGGTGTTCCGGTCGGGGCAGCGCATGGGGATTAAACCAGCAGGAATCCAGCCCGGCATTTTCCGCGCCCTGCATGTCAGAAGTCAGAGAGTCGCCTACCAGCAAAATCTTGGAACGCTCAATCTCCCCAAGCTGGCGAAATACATACTCAAAATACCCGATTTCCGGCTTGGGGACACCAGCTTCTTCTGAAACAAATAATCCGCGGAAAAGGCCAGCCAATGCAGAGCCACCAATGCGCCGCCGCTGGGTGCGTGAGACACCGTTTGTAACAATATACAGCGCACAGTCCTGCGCCAGCTCCTGGCAAACCTCTAGTGCATGGGGGAGAAGATAAGAACCGTTCCCCAACTCTTCCATATACATACGGTTAAATTCCGAAGGGTCAAAAGAGATTCCCAATTCCGCAAAGAAATCCCGAAATCGTCCCAATTGCAGTTGTTCTTTCGTACATTCTCCACGCTCTAACCGCCGCCACCAACTCTGATTGATACGGCTGTAGCAGGAAAGGATTTCCTGTGTATAGGGCTGTGTTTCTTTGAAACCGGCACCGCAATAGGCAGCTTCCAACGCTTTAGCTTGAGAGGTTTCAAAATCATACAGGGTGCCGTCTGCATCCAGCAGCAGTACCGGGTAACGAACCTGTGACATTCTCTTTCCTCCTTTTTAAAATCCCCACTTCCAAACAGCCAACACTAACAGGACGATTTGAACTGCCAATAGTACCGGCAGGCCAATCATGAATTTTGGATGACGGGTTTTATGATGAATCTTCCGCATGGTTAGCAGCATAGCCAGAGAGCCGCCCAAAGCCCCCAGCAGCAGGAGCGTACGTTCGCGGATGCGCCATCGTCCCTGCTGGGCGCTATGTTTATCGCGTATAGTGGCCGCTATTGCCAGAAGGTTGATAACGGCCAGCCAGACGGCCAATATTTCATATCGGTGCTGTATGAGTAAGGACATAATCTTTCCTCCGCAAAGGTCTTGTTTTTTATTATGCTACAGGATTTGTATTTTTCTGTCAATGCCAGTGCATAGAAAAGGAAAAATGCCTCCGGAGTTCCCGGAGGCATTGCAATATCCATTACAGTACTTTCAAAAGTTCATCCAGAATGGGGGCATAGTGCTCACCAATCAGGCCATAGTCGCGCTCTTTATAGTTCCAGGCTGCATGTCCAATCCCGTATTTTTCAAAAATAGAATGAATATCGCGGAACCAGGCGAGCGTGGCATCCAAGTCAGCACGGTCAATTACACCATATTCACCGCAATACAGCGGCACATTGCGCTCCTGTGCAACTGCAACTGCTTCTGAGAACAGAGAATCAAAATAGGCAGCGCCCAGCTCTTCTGTACCGGCAGGTGAGAAGAAATGAGGGAGTCCCAGTTCTTTCATACAGTTATCATAGTCCTTGGTGGTTCCGGGGTAAGAAATCCGGAAGTCATGAGGCATGCAATCTATCCAACCAGCACCCTGATGTGTAAACAGCATGGGTTCATAGCAGTGGAAATTGTAAACGATGTGATCGTCATACGGCGGGTCCAGCAGTTTAATGGCGGTGACATTGTTGTACAGGATTCCGCCAATCAAGATCCAAGTATCCGGGGCATCCTGACGGATGGTTTCCACTGCACGGCGGGCGATGCCATTCCATTTCTGTGCAACAGAAGGGTCCACGATTTCGTTCAGCAGTTCAAATGCTATCATATCGGAATCTTTTCCGTATCTCTTTGCAAATTGTGTCCACAGTGCGCAAAAACGATCCTGCAGAGGGAGATCGTCGAAAAATCCCTTACTATCGCCAGGACGGTCAAAAGAATATCCGGCGGTTTCATGCAGGTCAAGAATCATATTCAGATGATACTTGCGGCACCACTGCACGCAGCGATCCAAATGTGCAAAGCCTTCCGGTTTATAAGAGCCTTCCTCTGTTTCTACCAGCGTATAATCTACCGGAACGCGCACATGATCCATTCCCCAGGAAGCGATTTTTTCGAAATCACTTTCTGTAATAAAACTGCGGTAGTTTTCCTCTGAATTTTCCCAAAGCTGGGAAAACCATCCGCCCAGATTGACGCCTTTTTGAAATCCTTCTAGTTTTCTCACGGATTGTTTACCTCCTCAACAAATTTTACGATTTATTTTTGTAAAAATTGTATCATTAAAACAATCGGCATGTCAAGATGAAATCTCTTTCTTCTCTATACGGGGATATTCCATCTGGCTGGCGCATAGAGATAAACGAGAACCAGAAAACGAAAGGACGGAGAGAAATGAGAAGAAGACGTTTCCTGTGGAATATTCGGCTCCGGTATCCCCGATTGATGGCGTTTGGTATGCTGGCGGCAGCAGTAGCGGCGACAATGATTGCCGGGGCGTTTATGCCGAAGAATGAAGAAACGGTTTTGCCTTCATCCTCACAGGAATCTACGGTTTCTACTGTAAGAAAAGAAGAATCGAGTGTGAAGAGTACCTTGGTTTCAGCAGAGGAAGAGATGCGCGCTGTATGGGTGCCGGTAATGTCTCTGGAAACTGGTGGAGAAGGGGAAGAAGCGTTCCGGAAAAAATTTGATAAGATTGTGGAAACATCGCTGGAAAAGGGGATGAATACCCTGATTGTACATGTGCGGCCGTTTGGAGATTCTCTGTATCCATCCGAATATTTTCCATGGTCGCATGCGGTTGGCGGCACGCAGGGAGTAGACCCTGGATATGACCCGCTGGCCTATATGGTAGAAGCAGCTCATAAAGCGGGTATGCAGATCCACGCGTGGGTGAATCCTCTGCGTATTCAGGCGAGCAAGACCCCTTCCATCCTTTCGGAGGATAACCCGTATAAGCTCTGGCAAAAGGACAGCAGCAAAAAAGGCTGGACAGTTAAAACAGACAGCGGCATTTATTACAATCCGGCCTATGAAGGCGTGCGCAGCTATATTGCAGAGGGGGTAGCGGAGATTGTCCGCAGCTATGATGTGGACGGGGTACAATTTGACGATTATTTCTATCCTACGCAGGATGCTTCTTTTGATCAGGACGCGTACAGTGCGTATACCGCCGATGCCAAAAAAAGTGGTTATGCAGCCTTATCTCTGTTCGAGTGGCGTACCGCCAACATCAATGCATTGATATCGCTGGTCTATCAGAAAATGAAAGCAGAAAATCCGGAAGTGTTTTTTGGAATTGCACCACAGGGGAATCTTTCCAATGATAAGGCGATGGGAGCCGATATTTCTACTTGGTGTGCAGCAAAAGGCTATCTGGATTATATCTGCCCGCAAATGTATGTGAATTTTGAGAATGAAGCCCTTCCATTTACTGAGACCATTGAGACCTGGAAATCATTGATTCTGGAAGATTCCATTGATTTTTATGTGGGGCTTGCCGTGTATAAAGCCGGTTCCGACGCAGATGACGGCACTTGGCAGACGTCCAATGATATTCTGGCCCGTCAGGTAATGGCTGGACGGGAGATCGACTGTGACGGCTTTATGTTTTACTCGTGGGACTATCTGGACACAGAACAGACAGAGGAAGAAATGGAGAATGTGATGAAAGTGCTGGAATAATCGATCAGAAATTTTGTGGCAGAGTTGTGCCGCATGGTATAAACAGGAGGTGCCTGAATTGAAGAAAAAAATGATAGCGGGCGTGCTTGCGATGCTGCTTGCCGCAGGAACGTGTACCCCCACCGTAGAAGCAGTTTCAGCAGAGTCAATCGCAGCTCCGTCGGCAGTGCTGATGGATGCCGGGAGCGGGAAAGTGCTGTTTGAAAAAAATGCACATGAAAAGCGCCCCTGTGCGTCGATTACCAAGGTTATGACGTTGCTGCTGGTGATGGAAGCATTGGACAGCGGTACCATCAAGTTGGAAGATGAGGTGGCAGCCAGTGCACATGCAGCTTCCATGGGCGGTTCGGATATCTGGCTGAAGGAAGGGGAGGTCATGAGTGTGGATGACCTGCTGAAAGCGACCGTTATCATGAGCGCCAACGATGCAGCAGTGGTTCTGGCAGAATATATAGCAGGCAGCGAAGAGGATTTTGTTGCGCAGATGAACCGAAAAGCAGAAGCGCTTGGAATGGAGGATACCACCTTTAAAAACTGCAATGGCCTGGATGAAGATGGGCATTTGACCAGTGCCTATGATGTTGCCCTGATGAGCCGCGCGCTCATTGCACATGAGCGTATTTTTGATTATACCCAGATCTGGATGGACAGCGTGCGTGGCGGAGAGACACAGCTGGTAAACACGAATAAGCTGCTCAAAACCTACAACGGCATTACCGGGCTGAAAACCGGCACTACCGGCAAGGCCGGAAGCTGTATTTCTGCCACTGCAGAACGCAACGGGCTCAGCCTGATTGCCGTTGTGCTGGGATGCTCTTCCACCAAAGACCGGTTTGATTCGGCCGCACAGCTGCTGGATATGGGGTTTGCAGGCTGGGAACGGGTAACGGTTTCACTGCCGGAGCTGCCGTTGCTTTCGATAGCTAATGGAATGCAAGACGCTGTGGAAACACAATCTTCCGAAAAGGGAGTGTTATCCGTGCTGATTCCCAAAGGAAAACAGGAGGAAATTACCACAGAGCTCTCCTTGCCGGAAAGCGTACGCGCACCGATAGAAGAGGGACAGAGAGTTGGAGAGGCTGTTTTTCGGCTGGGAGAAGAAACGCTTCTGGAGGTGCCGGTGCTGTCCCGTACAGCAGTCGAAGAACTTGATTGGCAAAAGTGCTTTTGGCGGCTGCTTTGTGAACTGGTATGTTTTGAGTAAAACAACACAATGAAAAAAGAAGAAAAATAAATTATCAATATTAGAGAGTCTTCTTGCAAAATGCATTAGAATATTGTACAATGTATGCATGGCGAACCCTACTAAAAAAGAGGAGGTTTCAAAATGTCAATCAAGTTTGAAAAACAGCACCTCTCTTCCTTTATTCGCGAAAAGGAATACTGTGCCATCGCTCCCCAGGTTAAGCTGGCTCATGATATGCTGCACAATGGTACCGGTCTGGGCAACGATTTTATCGGTTGGGTAACTTTGCCCACAGATTACGACAAAGAGGAATTTGCCCGTATCAAGGCAGCTGCTGAAAAAATTAAAAAGGATACCGATGTTTTTGTGGTCATTGGTATCGGTGGCTCTTATCTGGGTGCCCGCGCGGCCATTGAATTTTTAAAGTCTGACCGCTATAACAACATGAAGAAGGATACCCCCGACATCTATTTTGCAGGTAACAGCATCAGCTCCACTGCTCTGGCAGAGTTGATCGAAATCTGCGAAGGCCGGGATGTTTCCATTAACATGATTTCCAAATCCGGTACGACTACCGAGCCCGCTATCGCATTCCGCGTGTTCCGCGAGCTGCTGGAGAAGAAGTACGGTAAGGAAGAAGCCCGCAAGCGCATTTACTGTACCACCGACCGTGCCCGCGGCACGTTGAAGCAGCTGGCAGATCGTGAAGGCTATGAGACCTTCGTGGTTCCGGATGATGTTGGCGGACGTTTTTCCGTTTTGACCGCAGTAGGCCTGCTGCCTATCGCAGTCAGCGGCGCAGATATCGACGCTCTGATGGCTGGTGCAGCTGCTGCACAGGCAGAGTACAACAACCCCGATATGGAAACGAATCCCTGCTATCAGTATGCAGCTGTACGCAATATTCTGTATCGCAAGGGCAAGGGTACAGAAGTGATGGTCAGCTATGAGCCCTGCTACACCATGATGAATGAATGGTGGAAACAGCTGTATGGCGAGAGTGAAGGTAAAGACCAGAAAGGCCTGTTCCCGGCTTCTGTGGTTTTCTCTACCGACCTGCACTCCATGGGTCAGTTTATTCAGGATGGCAGCCGTAACCTGTTCGAGACGGTCGTGCTGTTCGATAAGGCTAAGAAAGAAATCGTCATCGGCAACGACCCCGAGAATGTGGACGGCCTGAATTTCCTCGAAGGCAAAACCATGGCTTACATCAACGAGAAAGCCTTTGAAGGTACTGTGTTGGCACACTGTGACGGCGGCGTACCCAATGGCATTATCCGTGTACCGGATTTCTCCGAAGATTCCCTGGGCCGCCTGATCTACTTCTTCGAAAAGGCCTGCGCAATCTCCGGTTATATGCTGGGCGTGAATCCTTTCGACCAGCCCGGTGTGGAAAGCTACAAGAAGAATATGTTTGCTCTTCTGGGTAAGCCCGGCTATGAAGACGCCAAGGCAGCACTGGAAGCAAGATTGAAGAAGTAATTCCGCGGCAGTTTTTCTGCGGAGGAAAAAATACTTAGGAGGAACCTCATTATGATTAATGTATTTATCGGCAAAAAAGGCTCCGGCAAGACCAAGAAGCTCATTGATTATGCCAACAAGGCAGTTGAGACTTCCAACGGCAACGTGGTTGTTATCGAAAAAGGCCTGAAGCTGACTTACGATATTACCCATAAAGCTCGTTTGATTGACAGTGATGCTTATGGCATCAAGGGTCTGGATGCATTGGAAGGTTTCCTGTGCGGCATCTGCGCTGGCAACTACGATGTGACCGACATCCTGCTGGATTCTACTCTGAAGATTATCGGCCAGGATATGGCAGCCCTCACCGACCTGATCACGAAGGCCAAGAAGCTTTCCGAAGAAGCTAATGTGACTTTCACGCTTTCCATCTCTGCTGATGAGAGCGAGATTCCGGCCGAGGTGCTGGCTATGGTGAACACCATCTAATTGCTTTATAAAAAGGATCGCCTGCCTGTGATGAATGGGCAGGCGGTTTTTGCTTTTGGAAAGGATGACTGTCATGAAATTGATGATTGCTTCCGATATTCACGGTTCAGCGCATTATTGCCGTAAGCTGGTAGATCTATTCCAGAAAGAACAGCCAGATCGGCTTTTGCTGCTGGGAGATATCCTGTATCATGGCCCTCGCAATGACTTGCCTCGCGAATACAATCCCAAGGCAGTCATTCCCATGCTCAATGAAATCAAAGATTCTATCATGTGCATCCGTGGAAACTGCGATACCGAAGTAGACCAGATGGTGCTGGAATTTCCGATTCTAACCGAAACCTGCCTTTTGTACTGGAATGGCCGTATGATCTATGCCAGCCATGGCCATCATGTGAATCCCGAAAATCCGCCTTTCCTTCGTTCAGGAGATATTTTGCTCAACGGCCACACACATGTGCCGAAGTGGGAAAAAATGGGCGAAAACTGGTACCTGAATCCCGGTTCGGTGGCAATTCCCAAAGAGAAAAGCCATCACAGCTATGTGATTCTGAGGGATGAAGAAGTGATTTTTAAGACGATGAGCGGCGAAATTTATCGCAGTGAGCGTCTTCCCCAGATAAAATAAGATAAACAAAAAAGCCACCTGCTTGATAAAGCAGGTGGCTTTGCTTATAGATAAAATTTTTATGCCTCTACTGTGCAGCAGCTTTCACCGCTCTGGTAGCTGTCCAGCAGCTCGCCATTCAGACCCAGCCAAACTTTCACGCCGCGTCCTGCATCGATTGTGCAGGAGAGCTTTGCGCCGGTCTGATTGTCAGTCAGGCGGACAGTTGCTTTTTCGCCTTCGTTGACAAAGGTGTAAACAATTGCCTTTTCAAATTTCTGTACACGAATCAGTACAGCGCTGTTTTCTCCGCCCTCGGTCATGGTGAAGGTACCAGCAGCCAGTCCGGTACGAGCCAGCACTTCACGATACAGCCCTGCTGCCAGAGACTTGTCGTCTGCCAGCTCGGCGGGCAGGGGGTAATAATACAGGGTGCCCTCGCCTACCTTGAACTCATACAAGCGGTTTTCCTTGTCTGCTTTCACGCACTTATTCAACGCATGCATGGTATCGCAGTAATCAGTTGTACGACCAAAGTTAACTGAACCCTGCTCTGTCATCTCACAATTGCACAGAGGTTCTACATGGAAACCATTATCCAGTGCACGGATGCGATTCTGATCGAGTTCATAGTCATCATGCTCGATGCTGCCTGTCACCAGCACCTGGTTGCCCTTCTTCAACAGAGAGAGAAGCAGCTCCCAAGTATCCCGGCGAAGCATTCCAGCGCTGGGAACAATGTACAGCTTACCGCCTTCTGCTGCATAGTGGGAGAGAGTATGTTCCAGTGCAACAAAGAAGTGCTCTTTCAGGTCATAGCCCAGCAGGCGAACTGCGGTGCGGATGCTTTCTTCGGCGATTCTCTGATCGCAGGAAAAGTGCATAGAGGTGGGATGTACAACGATAATATTGCTTTCAGCACGGTCAGGGCCAGCCATCAGCGGTGCGGTGCGCTGTTCAGCAGCAGCCAGACCAAAGCAGCAATCCAGGCCGGGGGTTTCTGTGCGGTCAGCACGATAAATTCCCAGTGTGTTTTCAGAGACCTGCGGCATATACGGGTCGTTCATCCACTGCCACTGCACCCAGTTGCCGAAGGAATACAGCAGTTTGCGCTCCAGAACCTTGCCGATTTCCTCGGGGTTCAGGCGCTTCTGGCCGCGATGGTTTTCCATCTGATACATGCCCAGTTCCTGTCCGCAGCAGATACTGTCCGGTACTTTGTTGAGCATATACTCGGTAAAGACAATGCCGTTGCGCTGCCACTGATGCCAGTTGATGGTGTCGATATTTCCAGCAAAATATTCATCCTGTTCACAGGGGATACGGATGCTTTCGTCGCGGCCCATCAGCAGTACCATCTCGGGTGCATAACGGTTACGCAGCTCCATAATGCCTGCACACCACTTGCTGTAGCTCTCGCGCGCAAAACGGAAGAAATCGGCCACTACCACGTGGAATTCATATTCCGTAGTGCGGTTATAAAAACGGCTGAACGCATCATCGGCCGGCAGGGGAACCTCGTCAAAGGAAGCATACCGCACAGCAGCACGTCCCCAGCGGGTACGCAGCTCAGAAATATCTCCATGATACTGCTCGCGCAGCCATTCACGCCAGTGCTTCAGCTCGTCCGGGTCGTGAGAAGGACGGCCAGTAGACCACGGTACACGGCTGGTGTAAGAAGGCTCATTGATAATATCCATCTGTACATTGGTGAATGCATGGAATTCACGGAAGAAACGGCCCAGCACCCGGTAACATTTTTCCTGCGTTTCGGGGTTGTGCAGTGCGCTGCGGCTGTTATCCCAGTTGTTCATTTCCACATTGCCCAATACAAACTGCATGGTCAGGCCGTGGCACAGCGCAGTGTAGAAGGTCGCTTCCATTGCGCGGATTGCACGCTCGGCAATTTCACCGTTCTTGCCATAGAATACCAGTGTTTCTTTCCACATGCCGGCACGCAGCAGGTTAAAGCCCTTTTCTGCAATTTCACGCATATCCATATCGCACAGCCAAGGGTTCATATGCAAGAAGCAGCTGCGGAAAACATCAGAGACAAAATAGGTGGTTCCATGCACCGGTGCCGGAACGCCGCCCTGTGTATGGAATTCGGGGGAAACTGCTGAATCGAGAACCAGACGCTCGAAATCGGCCGCCTTTTTCTCCATAATTTCGCGGGTAAGCACATAGAAGCTAGCAGTCGTTTCATTGGCTCCATTCACATGGAACACGACACGATAGCAGCCTTCGGGCAGTGTGGGCAGTGCAATCGTCTGCTCTGTTCCGCAGACAGCTTCCAGCTCACGCTCTTCCAATACTTTCCAGTCGCTGCTTCCAAAAGAAAGCTCTTCGGTTCCCAGCAGCGTCATATGTACCGATACCTTTTCGGTTTTTTCCGGTTTGCTGGTACGGAAAAGATTCAGGTATACGGCCCCGGATTCTTCGGGACGATAGCAGGCAAAGGAAGCCTCTGCATAAATGGCAAAGCTGTTGTCAATTTCTTCCGCAACGCAATTCCAGAAAGCAGCCCGTGTTTCGGCGGCGTTCCAAAATTCCTCGGAAGTAAAGTTGAAATAGAGCATGGTGCCCTTTTCGAGGGAAACCGTTTTGACAACCGGCAGAGCCAGTACGCTGCCCTGTCCGTTTTTCATAGAAAGCAGCGGAACAATCCGCTCGCAGATCTGAAGATTCGGGGCAGGCTCTACGCCGTTTTCGTTGATAACCTTTCCGCGCAGCAGGTTATAGTTAGCGCTGCAAAAGCCGGAAACGTCGGTGCAGGCAGACAGAATTGCTGCCAGCTTTTTAAAATGAGGGGCATTGACTGTCATGGCTGCGGGTTTGACATCCAACGGCACATACAGGTCAACACAGCCGGTGGTGCGGATCATATCCACCTGCTCGGGGTATTCGATAACCTTTCCGTCGCGCACAACATATGGGACGGTCATTGCGTTCGGCCCCAGATGAATGACCAGGCCGTGCTGGTCGTAGTACTTCTGGATTGCGGGCGCAGAAGTCTCTTCAAAATAACGTCCCAGTGTGTTGATGACAGCATCATAGGAAAGCAGGCTGTCAGCATCCAGGCCATTGTCACAATTCATATAAGTGATTTGGAAATCCTCTATCGTACAGGAGGATTCCAGCCAGGAAAGTTTCATCCCGGGGCTGCCGTTCAAAACAGCAATCTTTTTCATCTTGCTACACTCCATTCCCCGCCAAAAGCAGCGGATATGATTCACAGATATCATGCATTAAAAATCCATCATATAGATTTTTTAACAGCTTTCGTCTTCATAAAAAAAGGCCCATGTTTGGAACATACCAAAACAGCAGGCAATAGAGACAGGCTGTACAGAAGCAGATATCTATTTCTATTCTAGCTTATCATATCTCCCTTCAAATATCAATAGTCGAACCTGACTGTAAAGAGGTACGAAGTAAACGAATAAAATACGTTATTAGAAAGGAAAAAACTGAAAAATTATATTGACATCTATTTCAATTCCTGATATAATAATGCCTGTTGAGCGCGAGTGCTGGAACAGGCAGACAGGCACGTTTGAGGTGCGTGTGTCTTTGACGTACGGGTTCAAGTCCCGTCTCGCGCACCAGAGAAAAGAATCCCAAACACATTTTGTGTTTGGGATTCTTTGTTTTTATTTTAAATTTTAATATTCAGGAGGAAGAAAATGAGTATTACCGTGAACATTTATTACACCGGAAAAAACGGAAGTGCACGTGCTTTTGCAGAAGAAATGACTTCTTCCGGGCTTGTTGACAAGATTCGAAAAGAAGATGGAAATCAAAAATATGAGTATTTCTTTCCTATGGATGATCCAGAGACTGTGCTGCTGATTGACCGCTGGAGAGATCAGGCTGCAATTGACTTCCATCACAAGACAGAAATAATGAAGGAAATTGCTGCTTTGCGAGAAAAATATCACCTGAAAATGAAGGTTGAGCGATATTTGAAGGAATCGGAATAAGATTTTTTGCATGGGTTCTCCTCAAAAGGACTATTGTGTTGTATAATCTAAAAAGCATCTGCCATAGTGATGCATATTTTACAACAGAGGAGTTGTATTTCTTATGGACAAACCTGTCAAAATTCTTGCGGTAGGCAACAGCTTTTCCGAAAACGTTGCGAGTTATTTTCCCAAAATTGCCGAGGCCGGCGGATATGATCTGATTCTGGGTCGCTTGTATATCGGTGGATGTTCGTTGGAACGACACTGGCAGAATGTGCTTTCCGGTGCGAAAGAGTATCTTTATCATCAAACCGGTCGGGAATCTGTAGAAGCTTCCATTGAATACGCATTTAAAGCCGAAAACTGGGATATTGTTACCTTTCAGCAGGCCAGCTATCTGAGCGGTATGCCGGAAACCTATCATCCTTTCCTCGAAAACCTTTCGGATTATGCTAAAAAAATGGCGCCAAACGCCAGACAGGTAATTCATCAGACCTGGGCATATGCGAAAGACAGCGATCATCCGGGTTTTGCAGAATATCAAAACAACCAGGAAGAGATGTACCGCAGACTGCATGAAGCATATGACTTGGCACAAAAATCCATACAAGCTTCCCAGCTTCTCCCCGTTGGAGACGCCTGGCAGTTGGCACGTGCTGCCTCGATTGGCGATACACTTTGTCAGGATGGGTTTCACGGAAACAGCAAGGGATGTTACTTGGGTGCGGCTGTCTGGTATGAAGCCCTGCTGGGCGGAGATATCAGAACGAACGCCTTTTGCCCGGAAGAGATTCCCCTTGAAGAGCTGAAAATCTTGCAGGACTGTGCACATCAGGCCGTGCATCAGAGATAACCTCAAACATATCTGTCTTTTGAAAAAAGTTCGTCTGACTGCTATTCATAGCAAGGCGAACTTTTTTCAGTATCAGAGAATCTGCCCCTACGATATGGAACTCTTAAAGAAACGCTGGAATATAATACAAAATGAGACCAGTTATTATAGACAAGCAATCTGGTCAGTGAAAGGGGAGATTCGATGAAAATCAATTGGTCAGTACGATTAAAAAACAAGACCTTCTGGCTCACAATGATTCCGGCATTGCTTTTGTTGGGAAATCAGATTCTGGCTATATTTGGTATTTGCCTGGATTATACACCGATGATGGAGCAACTGTCAGCAATAGCTGGTACTGTATTCAGTTTATTGGCATTGCTGGGGGTAATTAACGATCCTACTACCAGCGGTATGTCCGATAGCAAAGAAGCGTTGACCTACAAGGAGCCAAAACAAAAGTAATATTAAAATGAATCAGCGCCTCACTCAATATTTCTGAGTGGGGCGCTGATTTTATGAAAGAATAGTCAAAAACAAAAAATAAATGGAGAGGCAGTGTAATTTGAAGTCAGAGGTGCAATTTAGACATACAGTTCAGCAAAGACTTCCTTTGCGGCAGCAAGGGTATTTTCCAAATCCTCGTCTGTGTGGGCATGGGAGAGGAACATGGCTTCAAACTGAGCGGGAGCCAGATAAATTCCTCTTGCCAGCATCTTTTCAAAATAAGCAGCGTATTTCTTCAAATCGCTCCTGGTTGCACCTGCAAAGGATTCCACGGAATCCGGCGTAAAGAAGGGAGCCACCAGACTGCCCACCTGATTGATTCGGACGCCTGCGCCGGTTTCGGCTGCTGCCTGACGCATTCCTTCTGCCAGACGGTCAGCCTTTGCGGAAATGTCGGTGTAGACCTCCGGATGGGTGTTGAGGTAGGTCAGCTGGGCAAGTCCTGCCGCCATGGCCACCGGGTTGCCGGAAAGGGTTCCCGCCTGATAGACCGAACCACAGGGAGCGATGTTTTCCATCAGTTCCCGGCTGCCGCAGTAAGCGCCAACAGGCATACCGCCGCCAATAATTTTGCCGAAAGTGACAATGTCGGCTTTGATGCCAAAATACTCCTGTGCGCCGCCCTTGGCCAGACGGAACCCGGTAATCACTTCATCAAAAATCAGCAGAGCGCCTTCTTTGTCGCACAGAGCACGCAGTCCTTCCAGAAAGCCCGGGTTCGGCCCCACCACGCCCATGTTGGCGGCGACAGGCTCGACAATGACGCAGGCAATTTCGCCGGGATACTGGGCAAACAGCTCCGCGACACTTTCCAGATTGTTGTACTGGGCGGTGAGGGTATCCTTAGCAGTATCCACCGGCACACCGGCGGAACTGGGCTTGCCGCCTTCCGCCACAGCGGAAGAACCGGCCTTCACCAGCATGGCGTCGCTGTGGCCGTGATAGCAGCCCTCAAACTTGATGATCTTATCCCGTCCGGTAGCGCCTCGAGCCAGCCGCAGGGCGGACATAACAGCTTCCGTGCCGGAGTTCACCATGCGTACCATTTCGATGTTGGGCACCATCTGAATCATCAGTTCGGCGATCTCCACCTCGCGCTGAGTGGAAGCGCCAAAGGAAAGGCCGTCCTTCACGGCTTTTTTCACCGCTTCCCGGATGAGAGGATGGTTGTGACCCAGAATCATGGGGCCCCAGGAGCAGACGTAATCAATGTACCGGTTGCCATCCACGTCCCAGATATATGCGCCGTCAGCCTTGGCGATAAAGCGGGGAGTGAGCCCCACCGCACGATAGGCGCGGACAGGACTGTTTACGCCGCCGGGAAGTACCTTTTTGGCCCGTTCAAACAGGGCAGAAGAAGTGTCCATTATCCGATATCTCCTTTTTGAATGGCCTGTGCCAGTTCTTTTGCATAGTAGGTGATGAGCATATTTGCGCCCGCCCGGAAAATGGACAGGGCAGATTCGCACATAATCCGGTATTCATCCACCAGCCCGGCTTGTGCCGCAGCTTTGATCATGGCGTATTCGCCGGAAACAGAATAAGCTGCCATGGGCACGTCAAAAGCGTCAGAGCATTCCCGGATGATGTCCAGATAGGAGAGAGCGGGCTTGACCATAATGATATCCGCACCTTCTTCCACATCCAGTGCACATTCCTTCATGGCTTCCTTGCGGTTGTGGGGATCCATCTGGTAGCCCTTGCGATCGCCGAAGGAGGGAGCGGAACCGGCAGCGGAGCGGAAGGGGCCATAAAAAGCGGAAGCATATTTGGCAGAATAGGCCATAATGGGCACATCCTGAAATCCTGCCGCATCCAGTGTACGGCGGATGGCTCCTACGCGGCCATCCATCATGTCAGAAGGAGCCACCATGTTGGCGCCTGCCTGAGCATGAGAAAGGGCGGTTTTGCACAGCAGCTCCAACGTCGCGTCGTTGTCCACCTTGTGGCCGCACAGGGCGCCGCAGTGACCGTGGTCGGTGTATTCACACATACATACGTCAGTGATGATGTAAAAATCGGGATATGCCGCCTTGATTTTGCGGATGGCCTTTTGAATCACGCCCTCCGGATCCCAGGCAGAAGAGCCTACTTCATCCTTATGGGCGGGAATACCAAACAGAATGCAGCTGCGAACACCGGCATCAATGCACTCGGCGATGGCTTCTTCTACGGTGTCCAGACCGTACTGGTACTGTCCAGGCAAGGACTCAATGGGGCGCTTGCCGCTGAGGGTTTCGTCCACAAAAATAGGATAAATCAGGCTGTCGGGGGAAAGCCGGGTTTCCCGGCACATCCGACGGATGGTGTCGCCGTCCCGCAGGCGGCGGGGTCTTTGAATGAGTTCCATGGTTATTCTCCTTCCACGATTCTCTGAATCAGTGCATCCATGGTGGCTTTTTCGGCGGTGATGGTATGCAGGTTATATTTATGCGCCTCTGCTTCGGTCTGCTGGCCGATGCAGGCGGCGGTAATGGCGGAAAAGTCCGTATTTTCTCCCAGAGCGGAGACAAATCCGGTGACGGTAGAGGCGCTGGTAAAGGTAACGATAGTCCCCGGAACCAGCAGTTCCCGTACTTCTTCTGTGTTGGGGGCAGTGTACCGTGTTTCATAGCACCGAATGTCATCATAAGAAATGGTACCCTTATCCAGCGCGTCTGTCAAGGCTTTGGTGCCCCACTGGGCCCGGAGAATCAGCACTTTTCCGGCAGGCTTCGCTTCGCACAGCGCCTGCCCTAAATGAGCGCCGTCGTAAACCTCCGGAATCAGGTCGGAACGCAGGCCGTGTTTCCGAAGCTCCCGGTCGGTGCCGGGGCCAATGGCCGCCAGCTTGATATTTCCTAAAGCCCGCACATCCCGGCCGGTGCGCTCCAATAGCTCCATGAGAGCCGATACCCCGGCAGGGCTGGTAAAGGTCAGCCATTCGTAGCGACCAATATTGTTCACAGCTTCTTCCATTTCCGGACAGGGAATCAGGGGATGGGTCTCAATGCAGGGGAACTCCGCCACATTGGCACCCAGCGCGCGCAGCCGCTCCGACAAAGTACCCGCCCGCTCTTTGGGACGGGTGACGATCACGGTTTTTCCCTTTAATGGCAGATGGTCGAACCAGTCAAACTGATTCGAGTAGGCGCATACCTTACCCACAATAATAATAGCCGGGCTCTTTACTTTTTCGGCTTTGGCAGTTTCCGGCAGGGTGGAGAGGGTGGCCAGAATGGGTCGCTGAGAAGGGGTGGTGCCCTTTTCAATTACCGCGGCGGGCATATCCGGCTCCATACCGGCTTCCAGAAGCCCCCGGCAGATTTCCCCCAGTGCACTGACGCCCATAAGGAACACCAGCGTGCCTTTAGTCTGCACCAACGCTTCAAAATTAATGCTCAACGGCTTCCCGGCTCGCTGATGGCCGGTGATAATGTGCAGGGAAGAGCAGCAATCCCGGTGAGTTACCGGAATACCGGCATAGGCCGGCACCGCAATAGCGGAGGTAATGCCGGGCACTTCCTGGAAGGAAACGCCGTGCTCGCTGAGAAGTTCCAGCTCTTCACCACCGCGGCCAAAGAGGAAGGGGTCGCCGCCCTTCAGACGAACTACCCGTTTGCCTTCCAGCGCTTTTTCCAGCAAAATCTGATTGATCTGCTCCTGGGGTACAGTGTGGTGGGAGGATTCCTTGCCCACGTTGATGCGCTCGGCGTTTTCGGGAATCAAATCGAAAATCGCCTGCCCTACCAGCCGGTCATAGACCACCACTTCTGCGGATTCAATGGCTTTGCGCCCTTTGATGGTCAGCAGCTCCGGATCTCCGGGGCCTGCTCCGACCAGAATGACCTGTCCCTTTTTCATTGGTATTTCCTCCTCATTTCCTCTGCAAGTACAGCGCCTACGATTTCTCCTTGCTCCCGCGGGCCGGAGATGGTTTCAAAACAGCAGGTTTCATCTTCTGTGACATACATTCCTTTTAATGTAAGAACGTCCCCGTCAATAGTAGCAAACGCCGCCACGGGGGAAGAACACCCGCCGTCCAGCGTGCGGACAAAGGCACGCTCTGCCAGTAAGCAGTCTCGGCCATCGTCATCGGCAAAGGTTTGCAGACAGGCAGTGTCCACGCCTTCCCGAGCCTGCACTGCCAAAATGGCCTGCCCAGCGGCGGGAAGGATTTCTTCTGTGGAAAAATACCGGCTGATGCGGTGTTCCAATCCCAGCCGGGTAAGTCCCGCACCGGCCAGCACCAGCGCGGAAAATTCTCCGTCGTCCAGCTTACGGAGTCGGGTGAGTACATTTCCTCGGATGGGAGCAACGGTGGCTTCCGGGAAGAGCTTTTTCAGCTGTAACTGGCGGCGCAGGGAAGAGCAGCCAATGGGCTTTGAAAAGTCGATGGCATCTTTCCCTTCTGGGAGCACCAGCACATCCCGGGGATCAGCCCGCTTGGAAAAGGCCACTAAGGGCAGGCGGGGGTCGATCTCCATGGGCAAATCCTTGCTGCTATGCACGGTGATATCCACACGACCATCTAAAAGAGCCGCGTCCAGCTCTTTGACAAACAGCCCTTTTCCGCCGATTTTATCCAGCGTCCTATCCAGAATTTTGTCCCCGGTGGTTTTCATGGTGATGAGCTCAGTTTTCATTTCTGGGTCGCAGTCGTGGATGGCTTCTATGACCATTTCTGATTGAATCACGGCAAGGCGGCTTTCCCGACTGCCGATGCGTATCTGTTTCATTCCAACTCCTCCAATACAGTGCGGATTTTCCGGGCAGCAGCGGCGGTCTTTTTGTGTTCCTCTCCCTGAGAAACCACACCGGCCACCAGGCCGCTTCCGGTACAAATGGCGGGGAAAAAGAAGGTGCTTTCCTCTTTTCGATCAGCCACACTGACCAAAATTCCGGTGGCTTTTGCTTCCTGTCCGACTTGTTGATTGACTTCTCGGCAATCAGTAGCGGCTACCGCCAGAAACGCTCCGGCAAGGTCGCCCTTTTCATAGGGCCTTTGGTAAAAAACCGCTCCTTCTGGTACGGCTTCACATTCCGGTGCAATAATGGTGACCTCTGCCCCAAAAGAGAGAAGCACACCAGCCCGACGCAGGGCAATTTTCCCTCCGCCCACAATCACGGCTTTTTTTCCGTTCAAATCAATAAACAGGGGAAAGCGATATCCTGTACAATCCATATGCGTCCTTCTTTCTCAGGAGACCACCGGGCGGCCAGTGGTGTGCAGGCGGATTTTGCTCTCACACTTCATCAGGTTTTCGGAGGTAATGCGTTCCGCCAGTCCGGTGACCAGCAGATCAACGGTCTTGTTCACAGACAGTTCGATGATTTCCGCTTCCGTCAGTTCTTCATTCAGCTCTTTTGCGGTGAGAAGCCGGTTGACAATGGCCTGTTTCAAGCTTTCCACCGAGGTCATGCAGTCCTTATAGTTGAGCCAGCGGGTAAAGTTCTCCATCTGGGCCTGCAAAATGTCTGTCACTTCCTGGGGAACAGTGCGATTTTCCAGATAACTTCCCAAATCGTCGATATTATAGAGAGAAACGCCGGGCAACTTCCCCACCTCCGGCTGGATATCACGGGGAATAGCCAAATCTACCATGACAGCCGGGAGGGAGGGAAGCCCCTTCAACTGCTCCACAGTCACCGTGTAGTGGGGGCTGGTGGTAGCGGAAAGTAAAATATCGCAGTCCTCCATATGCTGGAATCGTTCCTCATAGGGCACCACGCCGCATCCCGGCGGCACGATGGTTTCTCCATGATGATAGGTGCGTAGGGTCACGGAAACCTGACAGCCTTCCTGATACAGCAGGGAGGCGGAAAGCCGGCCCATTTCCCCGTTGCCGATGACAAGCGCTTTTTTGTCTTTCAATTCTCCCAGCTTTTCCTGCAACAGAGCCACAGCCATGCTGGCGGCAGAGGTGGGAACGGCGGTAAGCCGCACTTTAGCTCGTACTTCTTTTCCAGCAGAAATGGCGGAGCGGAACAGGGTTTCCAAAACAGAGTCAGTAGCTCCAACTTCACGAGCAATCGCAATAGCGCCTTTTACCTGAGAGATGATTTGATCCTCCCCCCAGATGCGGGAACGGAGACCTGCTGCAACTTCCATGAGATGTTCCACCGCCTTTTTTCCAGAGAGGGTGACAAAGGCGTCCTGATAAGGGGCATATTCAGTGCCTGCCGCCTGACATAGCAGTTGGCCGGGATTTTCCTCTTGTGTGCAGGAAAGATACAGTTCCGTCCGGTTGCAGGTGGAGATCAACACACACCCTGCTACATGGGGGAACGGCCGGATGGTACGCACCATCTCCGCGGTTTGGAGTTTGGTAAAAGAAAGTTGTTCCCGTAGGCTGATTGGGGCCAGACTGTGTTCCAGACCTGACATGATGATATTCACAGTAGACTCACGCTCCTGATCGATATTGCTGGCAACTAAAATGAACAGACCTTTTTATGGAAAAAGCTGCGACAGTAGGAACACTGCCGCAGCCGTTTTTTCGCGCCAAAAGTTCCGCTTTCCCGATAGTCCGTCGGGTCTGGCGGAAGCAAGTCGCTTTAAGCAGGTCTCCTGACTTGTGCCTCCTCAGCCAGCACACAGCCTTCTCAGGAATACTCCCAATGACTGACTTTCGTCGTGTGTGAAGCCTACGCACATACAGTGGCGGTACCGTTCCGGATTTTCACCGGATTTCCTATTCTCTGCTGAGTCTGGACGAGTTCAGCAGCACTTAAGCAGTATGAAATTGTTTTGATTATAACAACCCGCAAAATATTTGTCAACACAAGGGGAATTCCCGTAAAACAGGAAAATCGGGCTCATTGTAGCAGGTTTCTGCAGCGATGTAAAGAATTTTTTCTCACGAAGAAGAGAACCGTGATTTTGCACATTTTGCAGGTGCAGATTTTGCAATTCCGTTTTTGAAACCTTTAGTTGACAAAAAAGATTCTCATGCATACAATAAAAGACAATTTGAGTTCGGGTGCGATTGCACAAAAATCAAATCTGTTTTACAGGGTGGAAGGAGTTTACGGAATTATGATTGAACAGATCAAGCCCATGGACATTGAAAAACGAAGCTTTGAGATTATCACGGAATTGTTGGGAGATCGGAAGCTGAGCCCGGAAAACGAGCTGGTTATCAAACGGGTCATCCATACCTCTGCTGATTTTGACTATGCGGATAATTTGGTGTTTTCAGAACATGCAGTGCAAAAAGGAATCGAAGCCCTTCGCGGAGGCTGTGACATCGTGACCGATACTCAGATGGCAAAAGCCGGCATTAACAAGACCATTTTGGGAAAGCTGGGCGGAGAAGTCCACTGCTTTATGTCCGACCCGGATGTGGCCGCAGAAGCAAAAGAGCGGGGCATTACTCGCGCCATTGTCTCCATGGAAAGAGCTGCAAAACTTTCTAAACCCTGTATCTTTGCGATCGGAAACGCGCCCACCGCGCTGATCTCCCTTCACGAACAGATTCAGGCGGGAACGCTCCATCCGGCGCTGATCATCGGTGTGCCGGTGGGTTTTGTAAACGTAGTAGAGAGCAAGGAACTGATACTCGATTCAGAGGTTCCGCATATCGTAGCCAGAGGACGTAAAGGCGGCAGCAACGTGGCCGCTGCAATCTGTAATGCGCTTCTGTATCAAATCATGCGGTAAGATTGGAAAATCTATGACAAAATTTTTACATGGATTTGTCCATTGAAATTTGACAAGGAATATAGTATTCTCATATTTGGAATAAAAGGTGACCGGTAACTGCTTAGTTGACCGGTATAATAGGGAAACGGGTGAAATTCCCGTGCGGGACCGCCGCCGTAATGGAAGAGCTTCGGTTTAATAAATGTCACTGTGGGTACACATGGGAAGACAAAATCGAAGCAATGACGCCTGAGCCGGAAGACCTGCCTTGTATTCTATAACTGCCGAAAGGGCAGAAATCATGAGGCGGACGGACTAAACGCCTTCATGGTGAAACCGGAGGGAGAACCCTCTGGTTTTCTGACCTTTCTCAAGTTGTTTTGAGAAGGGTCATTTTTATTTTACTTTACAAAATGGAGGAATCAACATGACCACAATGGAAAAAAAGATCATGTCCTTCTCCGTGGCGGCAAGCCTCGTGCTCTGTGTACCCCAGACCGCGTCGGCCATGCACATCATGGAAGGATATTTGCCCCCTGCGTTCTGTATAGCGTGGGGCGCTGTCTGCATCCCGTTTCTGGCTGCGGGTGTCATCGCCATCCGCCGGCTGGTACAGCAGCACCGCAAATCCATTTTGCTGCTGGCAATGGCGGGCGCATTTATTTTTGTCATTTCGTCGCTGAAAATCCCCTCTGTCACCGGCAGCTGCAGCCACATGACCGGCACCGGTCTGGGGGCCATTCTCTTCGGCGTTTCCACCACCTCGGTGTTGGGCGTGATTGTGCTGGTGTTCCAGGCACTGCTCCTAGCTCACGGCGGTCTGACCACTCTGGGTGCCAATACTTTCAGTATGGCCATCGCCGGCCCGCTGCTGGCCTGGGGATTGTATCAGGCCGGTAAAAAGCTCAAGCTGCCCAAGCTGCTCAACGTGTTTCTGGCTGCCATGCTGGGCGACCTGCTGACGTATTGCGTGACCAGTATTCAGCTGGCTATGGCCTACCCCAGCGCGGAAGGCGGATTCTGGGCAAGTGCCGTGGAGTTTCTGGCAGTGTTCGCCCCTACGCAGCTGCCTCTGGCTGTGATTGAAGGCATTCTCACCATGCTGGTGATGATTGGTCTGGAAACCTATGCCAAAACCGAGCTCCACGAGCTTCGTTCTGTGAAAAGGGGGTTGTTCAGATGAGCCGGAATACAAAAATCGTTCTGGTTTCCCTGCTGGCTGTCGTTGTGCTGGCCCTTGCGCCGCTGTTTGCATTGAAAGACGCGGAATTCGGCGGCAGTGACGATGCAGGAAGCGTCAAGGTGGAAGAGGTTACCGGAAAAGAGTATGAGCCCTGGTTTACCCCGGTGTTGGAACAGGTGCTGGGCGGGGAGCTGCCCGGAGAAGTGGAAAGCCTGTTTTTCTGCATCCAGACTGGTCTGGGCGTCGGCGTGCTGGCATTTGACTTCGGGTATCTGGTAGCCCGTAAAAAATATGGCGGAATGCAGCAGGAGAAGCCTTCGAATCAGGAGGAGACTCCGTGATCGCCGGGATTCTGGCAGGGCTGGTTTTCTTCAGCCTGTTTGCGGGACAGCTGCCGCTTGTGTGGCTGGCGGCCGTCTGTCTCGGGGTGGTGCTTTTTTTCCTGCTGGCAGGCGGACACCATCACGACGGTGTTTTGACCATGGATGTCTATGCGCGGCGTTCCCGGCTTTGCCGGGAAAACGCCGCGTTTAAAACAGGCGTCAGTCTAGTGCTGTTGGTGCTGTGTATCTGCTGTCAATCGCCGGTTCCGCCCCTTTGCCTGTTTGTCTTTTTGTCCGCCGTGACCGTGGCGGCGGGAGGAATCAGACTCCGCACCTACCTGTCTTTGCTGACATTGCCCGGTGTGTTCCTGCTGTTGTCGGGACTGACGCTGTTGTGGGATTATACCTCAAAACTGCCGGAAAAAGCCGTGCTGTATCTGCCCTTTTTTGGGGGCTGGCTGGCGGTACTGCCTGCTGCCCAATCTCTGGCCATGCTGGTGCTGTCCCGGGCACTGGGAGCGGTGAGCTGTCTGTATTTCCTCAGCCTGTCCACGCCGCTGCCGGAGCTGCTGGCCGTGCTGCGGCGGGTACACGTTCCCGCCATTATGGTGGAGCTGGCGGTGCTGATTTATCGATATATTTTCATTTTGCTGGCCACCTTCCGGGACATGAAGGATTCTGCCGCCAGCCGGTTGGGATACCGGGGGCTGAAACGGAGCCTGCGCACCACCGGACTGGTATATGGAGGGCTGCTGGCCAATAGCTTTCGCCGGGCTGGTGCCTGTTTTGACGCCATGGAGAGCCGCTGCTATACCGGGCAGATCGCGTTTCTTACCGAAAAAAAGCGGGTAACGGCTAAAGTTGTCGGTCTGCTGGTTCTTCCGGTGTTGGGAATGCTGGCCGGCGTATGGTTTGGTTTTTAAAGGAGAAGATTGTAGCGTATGAAAGAACTGCTTCGGTTTGAGCAGGTTTCCTATCAATATGACAGCGGGGAAGAGCGGGAAGCCCTGTTTCCTCTTTCCGTTTGTCTGTACGAAGGTGAAAAAATTGCCGTATTGGGAAGCAACGGCGCGGGAAAATCCACCTTTTTTCTGCTGGCAAACGGTGTGCTTTCGCCTGGAAGCGGAACCGTGGTGCTGGAGGGAACCCCTATCGGCAAGCGGGAAAAGCAGCGGATGGCCCTTCGCCGGACAGTGGGACTGGTATTTCAAGACCCGGATGTCCAGCTGCTGGCGGGTACCGTGGAGGAAGAAATCAGCTTTGGTCCCATGAATCTGGGACTTCCGGAAGAGGAAGTCTGCCGCCGGGTGGAAATGGCGCTGGAAAGCCTGGGGCTGACACGCTACCGTAGCCGCGGCCCCCAATATCTTTCCGGCGGAGAAAAGCGCCGGGTGGCCATTGCCGATATTCTGGCCATGGAACCGAAGCTAATGCTGCTGGACGAGCCTTCCAGCAATCTGGACCCGGCAGGGCGGCAGCTGTTGGAAGAAACGCTGGAAACCCTTCACCGGAAGGGAATGGCGCTGGCTGTAGCCACCCACGACGTGGATTTTGCCTGGCGATGGGCAGACCGGGTGCTGGTCTTTCATGGCGGACGGCTGGAACGGGACGACAAACCGGAAGCTGTTTTTGCGGATGAAGAGCTGCTGTCCCGCTGCGGACTGGAACAGCCTATTTTATGGAAAGTGGCAAAGGCGCTGAAAATCCCCGTGCCCAAAAGCCCGGAAGAACTTGCAGATTACCAGATTGGGAGGAAAACGGAATGAAAACCGCATTGCTCTGCGTCAGCTTTGGCACCAGCGTGCCCGCTGCCAGAAAAAGCATCACTGCTGTAGAGGAAGCCCTGCGCATGGAAATGCCGGAAGCTGATTTTTACCGGGTGTTCACCAGTAAGACCATCCGCCGGATTCTGTCCGAAAAAGGGGAGACGGTGTGGAGCATGGACGAAGCGCTGGAACACCTGACAGACGGCAGCTATGACCGTGTGGTGATTCAGCCCACCCACTTTTTATATGGATTGGAATATGAGAGCCTGAAAGCCAGTGTGGAAGAAGCGAAAAAGCATTTTCCCGCTCTGCTGCTGGGAGCGCCGCTGCTCTCCGGTACTGGGGATTTACAGGCGCTGGCCCGGGTGCTGTCGGAGGAATTCCCCGAAAAGGAAAATTCTGCGCTGGTGCTCATGGGTCACGGAACCCCTCATTTTTCCAATGTGGTTTATCCCGCTATACAGGCCGTGTTCCATATGATGGGACGCAAGGATGTCTATGTGGGTACGGTAGAGGGCTGGCCGGAGATTGATGAGATTTGCAAAGAGCTGCAAACCGGGAATTATACCCATGTCCGCACCGCGCCCCTGATGCTGGTAGCGGGTGACCACGCCCTCAACGATATGGCCGGGGACGAAGAAGACAGCTGGAAAAGCATCCTCACTCGGGAAGGGTATGAAGTGGAATGCATCATGCAGGGGCTGGGCGTGCTTCCCGGCGTACAGGAGATGTATCGCCGCCACTTACAGGAACTTTTACAGTAAGAGAGAAGGGAAACTATGGCACTGGACTACTACATCCGCAGCGGCCAGAAGCAGCTGCGCTGCGGATATACCACCGGCACCTGTGCGGCGCTGGCGGCGGCAGGGGCAGCAGAGTTCCTTCTTTCGGGAAAGAAGCCGGAAACCCTCTCTCTCATGACCCCCAAGGGAATCCCCGTGGAAACCGCTCCCGCTTTTCTATTGATAAAGGAAGAAACAGCGGTCTGCGGTGTGGTGAAAGACGGCGGGGACGATGTCGACGCGACCCACGGCCTGACCATCGAAGCCCATGTGAAAAAAAGTTACCGTCCCGGAATCTTCATTGACGGGGGAGAAGGGGTAGGCCGGGTAACAAAGCCCGGTTTAGACCAGCCGGTAGGATTTGCCGCTATCAATCGGGTACCCCGGCGGATGATCGAGGAGCAGGTGCAGCAGGTGTGCGACGCGCTGGGCTATGACGGCGGAATCGAGGTGCTGATCTGTATTCCCGGCGGCAAAGAAGCGGCGCAGAAAACCTTTAACCCCATGCTGGGAGTGGAGGGCGGCCTGTCCATTTTGGGAACCTCCGGCATCGTGGAGCCTATGAGCGAGCAGGCGCTGGTAGACACCATCGCCGTGGAACTACGGCAGGCGGCAGCATTGGGAGCCAAACGGCTGATTCTCACGCCCGGCAATTACGGTGAGGACTTTCTGCGGGAAAACCAGATGGCCGGGGATGCGGTTCCGGTAGTCAAGTGCTCCAATTTTATCGGGGACGCACTGGATATTGCCAGTACCCATCCTTTTACAGAAATTTTGCTGGTGGGGCATATCGGTAAGCTGGTGAAGCTGGCAGGCGGCGTGATGAACACCCATTCCCGGTATGCGGACTGCCGCACGGAACTGGTGTGCGCCCATGCTGCTGTGTGCGGCGCTTCTTCGGAAACGTGCCTTGCTCTGCTACAGGCAGCCACTACCGATGCGTGTATCGAAATTTTAGACAGCGCCCAGCTGCGCCAGCCGGTGCTGGATCGCTTGCTGGAAGCCATCCAGCAGCATCTGGAACATCGGGTTCGGGGAAAATACCGAATCGGCGCGGTGCTGTTTTCCAACCAATATGGCCTGTTAGGGCAAACCCAAATGGCGAAGGAGATCATCAAATTATGGAAATGAAAAAAGGTATTTTTTACGGTGTAGGCGTAGGCCCCGGGGACCCGGAGCTTTTGACAGTAAAGGCCTTACGGGTCATGGGGGAATGCCCGGTACTGGCATGTCCCCAGACAAAAAGCGGCGAAATGCTGGCGTTAGACATCGTTCGGCAGGCCATGGATGTTTCGGGAAAGACCATTCTGCCCCTGCATTTTGCTATGTCTCGGGATGCGGCGGTACAGAGAGCCGCCCACGAAAAGGCAGCGGACGAGGTGTGCCGTTATCTGAAGCAGGGACAGGATGTGGCTATGCCCAACTTGGGGGATGTGTCCATTTATTCCACCTACTGCTATTTAATGGACATCGTGAAGGAGCGGGGCTTTGAGACGAGAATGGTGGCCGGTGTGCCCAGCTTTTGCGCCATTGCCGCTCGGCTAGGAATCAGCCTGACGGAAATGAACAGCCCCCTGCATATTGCCCCCGGCAGTTCCAATCTGGAGGAAGTCCTCCGCTGGCCGGGAAATAAAATCCTGATGAAGTCCGGCAGCCAGATGCCCGGTGTCTTGCAGGCCATTGAGGAGCACGCAGACCTTGCAAAAAGCGCAATGATTCAAAACTGTGGACTCCCGGATGAGCGGGTGTTCCCCAACCTCAGCGAGGAAAAGCCTCAGGATTCCACCGGATATTTTGCAACCGTGATTGTGAAGGAGTGAGTGAAGATGGTACATTTTGTAGGAGCAGGCCCCGGAGCCCCCGACCTCATTACCTTGCGGGGTGCCGAGTTGCTGAAAAAAGCCGACTGTATTATTTATGCCGGAAGCCTTGTAAACCCGGCGCTTTTGGAAATGGCGAAAGAGGGCTGTGAAATCCACAACAGCGCTACCATGACACTGGAAGAGGTGCTGGAAGTCATGTTCCGCATGGAAGCAGCCGGAAAAATGACCGTGCGCCTTCACACAGGAGACGCCAGCCTGTTTGGCGCCATTCGGGAGCAGATGGACGCGCTGGACGAGAAGGGCATTGCCTATGACGATACCCCCGGCGTTTCCAGTTTTTGCGGCGCGGCGGCAGCTTTGAACGCAGAGTACACTTTGCCCGGCGTGAGCCAGAGCCTGATTATTACCCGGATGGCCGGGCGCACCCCGGTGCCGGAAAAGGAACAACTGGCCTTGATGGCACAGCATCAGGCTTCCATGGTGCTGTTTTTGTCCTCCGGCCTGCTCAGCGAAGTGCAAGAGGAACTTCTGCGGGGCGGTTATCAGGCCGATACCCCGGCGGCGATCGTCTATAAGGCCACCTGGCCCGATGAAAAGGTCATTCGCTGCACCGTGGGCACCTTGGCACAGAGGGGCGCAGAGGAGGGCATCCGCAAGACAGCTTTGCTGCTCATTGGTGATTTCCTCGATTCTGGTTATGAGCGCAGCCGTCTGTATGACCCTACTTTTACTACAGAATTCCGGGAAGCAAGCGCCCCAGAACAAAAATAACTGTACGCGTGGACAGTACTTCTCATTTGCAGTTTGTTTTCCCGTGAACATACGGATTCCAAAGGAACTTAGTTCCTTTGGCGCAGGTCCAGGGGCGCGGAGCCCCTGGACGCTCTCCGCAGAGAGCGGAGCCCTTATGCCGTAGGGCGCATTTTTGAAAAGTGAATTTGAAAGCTTCCAGTGGAAACTTTCAAAGAGAAAAACTTTTTGCAAGAAAAAAGTTTTTCTTCTTCGTTCCTGATGCAGCTACCCTCTGTTTTCCCAGCGGGAAAACAGCCCCTATGAAATCAACACAGAAAAGACTGGCGGTGAGAAAGATGAAGCTGGCGTTTTTGGCCTTTACTGAAAAAGGCTTTGCCCTTGCCGGTTCTCTGGTACAGGCCCTCGGCGGCAGCGTGATGCGCTGCGGGGAACCGGATTCCCTGTCGGACTGGACACAAAAGCACTTTGCCGATGATGACGGGCTGGTATTTGTGGGCGCGGTGGGCATTGCTGTGCGAGCCATTGCCCCCTATATTCAAAAAAAGTGGAAAGACCCGGCAGTGGTGGCCGTGGACGAATGCGCCCAGTTTGCTGTGCCTCTGCTTTCCGGCCATTTGGGTGGGGCAAACCGTCTGGCTCGTGCCGTCAGTGAAGTGTGCGGCGCACAGGCTGTCATCACCACCGCAACGGATGTCAACGGCGTGTTTGCCGTGGATGAATGGGCCCGGTGTCAGGGATTGTCTGTCATCGACCCCCAGCATATCAAGCTCATTTCCGGCAAATTGCTGGCGGGAGGAAGTGTGAAGGTATACAGCCCTTCTCCCATAGAAGGCGAATGCCCAACCGGGGTAGAAGCTGCCGAAACCCTTCCTGCTGATGTGGCGGTGAGCGTCCGGCAGGAGGAAGCAGTGCTGTCACTGGCGCCGAAAACGGTGGTGTTGGGAGTAGGGTGCCGTAAAGCTACGCCACAAAGTACCATTGAATCAGTACTGGAACGCTTTTTGCAGGAAAACCGGCTGCATCTGGAAAGCATTTGCACCGTTGCCAGTATTGATCTCAAAAAAGAAGAACTGGGGCTGATTGACTTTTGCCTCTCCCATGGCTGGGAGCTTCAAACCTGTACCGCAGAGGAGCTCCGGCAGGCGCCCGGGGAGTTTACCCCCTCGGTTTTTGTCAGCCAGATCACCGGCGTGGATAATGTCTGTGAGCGCAGCGCTGTGTTTGTCAGCGGCGGCGACTTATTCGTGAAAAAATTTGCCGCCGACGGCGTGACCATGGCGGCAGCAGAAAAGCCCCTGCGGCTGGACTGGAACTGGAACCGGTAATACCGGGGATTTCCTAAGAAAGAAGAGGATGACCATGAATACATTATATGTTGTAGGCCTTGGCCCTGGGGGAGAGCAGTTCCTCACCGGGCAGGCCAGAGAAGCACTGGAGAAGGCACAGGTGCTGTGCGGCTATACCGTGTATGTGGATTTGGTAGCGCCCATGTTCCCCGAAAAGGAGACCTACACCTCCCCTATGAAAAAGGAATTGGACCGCTGCCGCTGGGCTATGGAAACGGCACAGAATGGAAAAGACGTGGCGCTGGTGTGCAGCGGCGATGCCGGCGTGTACGGCATGGCAGGACTGCTGCTCCAGTTGTCCCCTCAGTATCCCGGCGTGGAGATTCAGGTAGTGGCAGGCGTCACGGCTGCCCTTTCCGGCGGAGCCGTGCTGGGCGCGCCGCTGGGTCATGACTTCTGCGTGATTTCCCTTTCCGACCTTCTCACCCCGTGGGAAGTCATCGAAAAGCGGCTGCGCTGTGCGGCGTGGGGGGATTTCTGCCTGTGCTTGTACAACCCCAGCTCCCACAAGCGGGCGGATTATCTGGCTAAGGCCTGCGACATCCTGCTGGCAGAGGGAAAATCCCCGGATACCGTGTGCGGCTGGGTGCGGAATATCGGCCGGGAAGGCCAGAGCGCGCAGGTGCTCTCTCTCAAAGAGCTGCGGGATGCTAAGCTGGATATGTTTACTACGGTGTTCATCGGTTCTTCCACCACTCAGGAGATTTCCGGCCGGATGGTGACTCCCAGAGGATATGAGAAAAAATGCGAGTGGTAATTTTCAGCGGCACTACCGAAGGCCGGGAGCTTTCCGCCGAAACTGCAGTCATGGGAGCCGAAACGGTGGTCTGTGTGGCTACAGAATATGGGAAATTGATGCAGGAGCACGTCCCGGGCACTCACACCCTTTCCGGCAGAATGGACGCAGAGGAGATGGCAAAGGTGCTGGCAGGAGCCGATTTGTGCATTGATGCTACCCACCCTTATGCCAGAGAAGCCAGCCGGAATATTAAGGCGGCAGCGGAAACGGTAAACGTCCCATGCCACAGGCTCCTTCGTCGAGAAAGCGAACTCCCGCCGGACTGTATTTTGGTGGATTCTGCCGCAGAGGCCGCCCGGTTTTTGCTGGGCACAGAGGGAAATATCCTCCTCACCATCGGCGCCAAGGAACTGGCGGCTTTTGCCCTGGTGGAGCGGCAGCGGCTGGTTCCCCGGGTACTGCCGGCGCAGGAAAGTCTGGCGGCTTGCGAGGGGATGGAGATTCCCTGGAGCAATGTCATTGCCATGCAGGGGCCTTTTTCCTGTGAACTGAACACGGCGCTGATCCATCAGTTTTCTATTCAGTGGCTGGTGACGAAGGACGGCGGCGCGGCGGGAGGCTTTGCGGAAAAAGCTCAGGCCGCCCAGCAAACCGGGGCACATTTGGTGGTCATCCGCCGCCCAAAAGAGGACGGGGAACCCTATGAAACCATTTTAAAACTTTGTAAGGAGATGATGGGATGCAGGTGATCTTAGCAGCGTCCGGCGGAGGAAGTCGGGGCACCATGACCGAGGATTGCCGGCAGGCGCTGGAAAACGCCTCCTGTATCATCGGGGCCGGGAGACTCTTGGAAGGTCTCCCGGAAACCTACACAAAAAACCGTGTGCCGGCTACCCGTCCTGGAGAAATCCTTGAAGCCATCCAGTCCCACGGAGAGGGCTGTGTGGTGCTCTATAGCGGAGATACCGGCTTTTATTCCGGCACCCGCTCCCTAATCCCTTTGCTGGAAAACGAGGGCATTTCCTATACCGTGCTTCCCGGCATTTCCAGTGTGCAGCTTCTTTCCGCGGCGCTTGGCAGGCCGTGGCAGGACTGGATGCTTTGCTCCGCCCATGGGGTGGACTGCAACCCAGTGGGAGCCGTTATGCAGGGCAAGCCGGTGTTTTTCCTTACCGGTGGAGAACTTGGCCCGGCGAAGCTGTGCCAGCAGCTGGCAGAAGCAGGGCTACAGGAGCTTTCCGTTGTGGTAGGGGAGAATCTTTCCTATTCCGGGCAGCGCATTCGCCGGGGTACTGCCGGAGAGTTTGCCAAAGAGAAGTTCGACTCTCTCAGCGTATTGCTTGCGGAGCCTGCCCCGACCATTACCCGCCGGACATCGGGCTTCCCCGATTCCATGTTTACCCGGGGAGAGGTGCCTATGACCAAACAAGAGGTACGGGCGGCAGTGTTGGCAAAGCTGGCTCCCAACCCCAGCGACATCTTGTGGGATGTGGGAGCAGGTACCGGCAGCGTGAGTATCGAACTGGCGCTGGCATCTTCTTGGGGCCGCACCTATGCGGTGGAATGTAATGAAAAAGCCTGTGACCTCATCCGGATAAATCGGGAAAAACTGGGCGCGTGGAACCTGAGGCTCATTGAGGGTGCCGCACCCCAAGCGCTGGACGGGCTGGAAACGCCCGACGCGGTGTTTATCGGCGGCACTAAGGGCTCCATGGAAAATGTGGTGAATCTGGTGCTGGATCGCAACCCCAAAGCCCGAATCTGCATTTCGGCTATCTGTATCGAGACCCTGTATCAGGCGGTACAGGCCCTGCAAAATCGCGGCATCCAGCCGGAGATCACCCAGATCAGCATCAGCCGGGGGAAAGCGGCTGGTTCCCTTCACCTGCTCATGGCCAATAATCCCATTTTTCTGATTGCGGGGAATTGTGATGGTTGAGTTATTACTGGCGGCTCCCGCCTCTGGCAGCGGAAAAACCGCCGTTACCTGTGCGCTCCTTGCCGCGCTGGCAAAGCGAGGACTTTCCCCCTGTGCCTTTAAGTGCGGACCGGACTACATAGATCCTATGTTCCACCGCTCTGTGCTGGGGGTGGAGAGCCACAATCTGGACTTGTTTCTCTGCGGGGAAGAGCGGCTCCGCGCTCTCTATGAGCGCCATCGTTCCGGCCATGGTGCTGCTGTGTGCGAGGGAGTCATGGGTTTTTACGACGGCGTAGGCGGCAGCACCACTCAGGCCAGCGCATGGCACGTGGCCAGCACGTTGGAGATTCCCGTTTTGCTGGTCATCCGTCCAAAAGGAGCCAGCCTGACGCTGGCGGCGCAGATCAAGGGGCTTTGCAGTTTTCGGGAAAACAGCCGGATTCAGGGCGTTTTTCTCAATGATTGCTCGCCCATGCTGTTTCGCAGTTTAGCCCCTATGCTGGAAAAAGAAACCGGCCTGCCGGTGCTGGGGTATCTGCCCCACATGGAGGAAGCCGCTTTTGAAAGCCGCCATCTGGGGCTTTACACTGCCGGAGAGATTGAGGGCTTACAGCAGCGCATTGATGTGCTGGCACAAAAGCTGGAAGAAACCACCGATATGGAACGGCTGCTGAAGCTGTTTGCAGGCAGGGAAGAAAAAAGCACTCCTAAATCAATTCCGACACCGGTCAAAGCCCGAATTGCCGTGGCTCACGACGAAGCCTTTTGTTTTACTTATGAGGAAACACTGGACGCTTTCCGGGATGCCGGGGCGGAACTTGTGGAGTTCAGCCCTCTGCATGATACTGGCTTGCCGGAGAACATTGGCGGACTGTATCTGCCCGGAGGCTACCCGGAATTGTATGCCCAGCAGCTTTCCCAAAACGAAGCCATGCGGGAAGCCATTCAGAAAGCCATCCAAAGCGGTCTGCCTACCGTGGCGGAATGCGGTGGGTTCCTTTATCTGGGGCAAAGCCTTCAGGACGAAACCGGTACCGCTTATCCCATGGCAGGGGTGCTTCCCGGAGATGGAGTGAAAAAGGAAAAGCTGGTGCGGTTTGGCTATGCCCATCTCACGGCAAAAAGCGACAGCCTGCTCTTTGCAAAAGGGGAGCAAATCCCGGTGCATGAGTTCCACTATTGGGATTCCACCGAAAACGGGGAGGGCTTTACGGCGGAAAAGCCGGTTTCCGGCAGAAGCTGGCAGTGCGGTTTTGGAGAAAAAAACCTGTATGCTGCCTTCCCGCATTTGTATTTCTGGGGGAATCCCCAGTGGGGACAGCGGTTTGTAGAGGCCGCAGTGCAGTATAGCAAAGCGCAATAACCAAAACCGTACGCGTGGAGAAAGTGGGAAGCTTGCACAGACTTGCCCGCGAATATAAAATTTTCGTCCACCTTTTATAAAAGGTGGCGAGGGGGAAAGGGGGCGAGTAGCCCCCAAACCGCTCTCCGCAGAGAGCGGAACCCCCAACCTGAAAGGCGCATTTTTGAAAAGTGAATTTGCAATCTTTCGGGGAAAGATTGCAAAGAGAAAAACTTTTTGCAAGAAAAAAAGTTTTTCTTTTCCGTTCCTAATAAATTTTCCCTCTGCTTTTTCCACGAAAAAGCAGAACTCATAAAACAAACAAAAACACGCTATCATTTCCGCTGCGCCCCATAGGGGAAGGAAGAAGGAATCAGAATGGAACCATACGAACAGAAATTGCAGCAGCAGCTGCAAACCGTCACCGAGCCGGATGAAAAAGCCCGAGAGGCGGCACATCAAAAATGGAATGACTGTGCCAAACCGCTGGGGAGTCTCGGCCTTTTGGAAACGGCCATTGAAAATATCGCCGCCCTTACTGGCAGCACGGAACTCTCTCTTTTTCCCCGATCGGTGCTGGTGCTGTGTGCCGATAACGGAGTAGTCGCCCAGGGGGTGACCCAGTCCGCCAGCAATGTGACTGCCATTGTCACCGAAAATCTGGCCATGAAGCGCACCTCTGTGTGCCGGATGGCGGCAGTCGCTAACTGTCAGGTGATACCGGTGGATATGGGCGTGCTGAATTTCCCGCCTACAGAGGGTGTCCTTGATCGCCGTATTGCCAATGCTACCGGCGATATTTCAAAAGGCCCCGCCATGACCCGAGAACAGGCGGCGCAGGCTATACTCACCGGTATTGAGCTGGTGCGGGAGCAGAAGGAGCAGGGCGTGCGGCTGCTGGCTACCGGGGAAATGGGCATCGGCAATACTACCACCACCAGTGCGGTGGCCTGTGTGCTTCTCAATAAACCGGTCACCGAGATGACCGGTCGGGGCGCAGGGCTTTCCAAAGAGGGATTGCAGCGGAAAATCCGCGCTATTGAAGCAGCCCTTTCCAAAAATCAGCCAGACCCCAATGACCCGCTGGACATCATCTCCAAAGTGGGGGGCTTTGATATCGCCGGAATTTGCGGTGTGTTTTTAGGCGGTGCTATTTATAACGTGCCGGTGCTGGCGGATGGTTTCATCAGCACCATTGCGGCATTGTGTGCTGTACGGATGTGTCCCAAAGCGGAAAAAGCCATCTTTGCCAGCCATGTTTCCGCCGAGCCTGCGGGTCGGATGGTGCTGGAAGCCTTGCACCGTCAGCCTTTGATTACCGCCGGAATGCGGCTGGGGGAGGGAACCGGTGCGGTGGCCGCCATGCCCCTTTTGGACATGGCCTGCGCCGTATATCAGGAAAGCTATACCTTTGAACAGAGCGGTATTGAACACTATGTGCCGTATGGTGATACATGATGATGACATTGGTGATTGGAGGCGCGGCCTCCGGAAAAAGTGAATTTGCCGAAGAACTGGTGCTGAACGCTGGAAACCTACCCCGATATTATATCGCCACCATGCAGCCCTTTGACGACGAGTGCAGAGCTCGTATTCGCCGCCACCGGGAAATGCGGGCAAAAAAGCAGTTTACAACCGTGGAGTGCTTTGTCAATTTGGAACAGGTCACGCTGCCACAAAAAGGGGTGGTACTGCTGGAATGTATGAGCAATCTAGCAGCCAATGAGCTGTACAGTCCGGACGGTGCTGGAGACGATGCGGTGGCGTCCATCCAGCGGGGAATCCGGCATTTAAAAAGCCAGTGCGAAGAGCTGGTCATCGTTTCTAATGAGGTATTCAGCGGCGGTTCCGATTATGAAGGGGACACCCTGCGTTACCTGCGAGTGCTGGCAGAGGTGAACCGGATGCTGGCAAAAGAAGCGGATACGGTGTATGAAGTGGTGTGCGGTTGCTCTGTATGCCACAAGGGAAAGGGGAGAACAGAATGAACTTTTTTCAAACGATTGCCGTGGCTTTTGCCATGTTTTCCGCGATCCCTTGCCCTCAGCCGGAGTGGACGGAAAAAAATATGCGGTATTCCCTGTGCGCCTTCCCTTTGATCGGGGCGGTGAGTGGCCTTCTCTGTTGGGGCTGGGTCGCCCTGATGGGTTATGTGGGCGGTTCTGTACTGTTACAGGCAGGCGGACTGTGCGCCATTCCTGTACTGGTGACCGGCGGCATTCATCTGGATGGCTATGCTGACACCAGCGACGCACTGGGAAGCTATGGTTCTCCGGAGAAAAAACGGGAGATTCTAAAAGATCCCCGGTGTGGTGCTTTTGCTGTCATTCGGCTCTGCACCTGGTTTGTGGTATATTTTGCTCTGTGCGCTTCTGTCAAGTGGGACGCTCGGGCACTGTGGTGCATGGGACTTGCCTTTGTGCTGGAACGCAGTCTTTCCGGGTTCGCCAACGCGGCGTTTCCTCTTGCGAAAAATACCGGCCTTGCCCACACCTTTGCCGCGGCTGCGGATAAAAAGAAGGTTTGCGCCGTGCTATTGGCGGCTTCCGTGGTGCTGGCAGCAGCTTTGATTGTTGTCGGCCGTCTGGCTGGTGTCGCCATGGTACTGGCAGCTGGCTGGATTCTGTGGCGGTATTATCATATTGCCCAAAAGCAGTTCGGCGGTATCACTGGTGATCTGGCCGGATGGTTTTTACAGCGGGCAGAAATTTGGATGCTGGGCGCGTTGGCTGCGGTGCAGCTGTTGGAGGGAATGAAATGGTTTTCGTAACAGGGCCGCTCTATAGCGGAAAAAAGACTTTTGTAAAAGAATGGATGCACTGGGACGAGGAAACCCTCTCCCGAAACGCTGTGTGGGATGTACAGGAGCTTGCTGCTGGTTGTGATGATTTAGAACAGCTGGCGGAGGAGCTTTCCAAAAAACAGGTGGTCATCGCCACAGAAGTGGGGGGCGGCATCGTACCCGCTACCGCCGAAGAGCGAGCAGCTCGGGAAGCCGCCGGACGGCTTGCCTGTTTGCTGGCGAAAAAGGCCGATACCGTCATTCGGGTATTCTGCGGGATTCCCACGGTCATAAAAGGGGAGGAAACACTGTGAAAATTTATTTGCTGCGCCATGGGCAGACGACGTATAATGTAGAAAAGCGGTATCAGGGCACGCTGGATATTCCTCTTTCGGAAGAGGGAAGAGCCCAGCTGGTGCGGGCAGACATTTCCCCAAAGAAAGTCTATGTTTCTCCGCTGATCCGTGCCCGAAGTACGGCAGACATCCTGTTTCCCGAAGCGGAGCAGGTGGTGATTGACGATTTCCGGGAAATGTGCTTTGGTATTTTCCAGGGAAGAAATTACATTGAGATGGAGCGCGACCCGGAATATATCGCGTGGGTAGGCGAATACTGCGAAGGCCGCTGTCCCGGGGGAGAGCGGAAAGCGGAATTCTGCGACCGCACCTGCAACGCCTTTGTGCCGCTGGTGGAGGAAGCACTGGAAAACGGGGAGGAAATGCTGGTGATGATGGCTCACGGTGGCAGCCAGATGGCCATTATGGAGCGGTACGGCCTGCCCCGTCACGATTACTACCACTGGTGCGGCCCCAATGCCGGGGGCTATGTGCTGGAAGCCGACCCGGACATCTGGCACAAAGACCACACCTTGCAATTGGTGGAAGAGGTACAGTATGTCCGTAAGGAAGAGCAGGAAGGCAGGAAAGAAGAATGATCTGGACAGCGGTTCTGTGTGGGTTCCTGCTGGATTGTCTGCTGGGTGACCCGGAAAAAATGCCCCATCCGGTGATCTGGATGGGAAAAGCCATTTCCCGACTGGAAAAATGGCTGCGCCGCCATCTACCCCAAACGCCAAAGGGAGAGCGCACCGGCGGCAGAATTCTGGCTTTTACGTTGCCGGTGGGCACGCTGCTGATTAGTGGCGGGCTGTGCTGGCTTTTCTGGTGGATTCATCCGCTGCTGGGGCTGGCGCTGCAAATCCTGTGGTGCTGGCAGGCGCTGGCCATGCGGTGCCTTGCCAAAGAAAGCCGCAACGTGTACCGCTGCCTCAAAACAGAGGGATTGGAAGCCGGCCGGAATGCCGTGGCCCGCATTGTGGGACGGGACACCGCCCAGCTTTCGGAACAGGGCGTCATCAAGGCAGCGGTGGAGACGGTGGCGGAGAATTTTTCCGACGGCGTATTAGCGCCCCTATTATATATGCTCATCGGCGGCGCACCGCTGGCTCTTGCTTATAAAGCCATCAACACCATGGACAGCATGGTAGGGTATAAAAACGACAAGTACCTGCATTTTGGCAGGGCGGCAGCCAAGCTGGACGATGCAGCAAACTATATCCCGTCCAGAATCGCGGCGCTGCTGTGGATTGTGTCTTCGCCTTTGGCAGGCGGGAACCTGAAAAACGCGTTGAAAATCTGGCGGCGGGACCGCCGCAGCCATGCCAGTCCCAACTCCGCCCAGACAGAATCCGCCTGTGCCGGTTCGCTGGGAATCCAGCTGGCAGGCCCAGCTTCCTATTTTGGCAAGCGGCTGGAAAAGCCCTATATCGGGGATGCCGTGCGTGAAATTGAGCCGGAAGATATTCTGCGCACCAACCGGATCATGATTGCTGCCAGTGTAGTGGGGGTGATCCTTGGACTGGTCATTCATACAGCCATTGTGTTCTCCCTGTTCGGGCTTCACTGGATTTTATAAGGAAAAAGCAGTACGCGGAGAGAAAGTTGAAAGTTTGCAGACGCTTGCCCGCGACACAAAAATTTTCGTCCACCTTTTATAAAAGGTGGCAGGGTTTCCAAAGGGACAGCGTCCCTTTGTGTCGCTCATCGCAATGAGCGAAATCCCATAACCTGAAAGGCGCATTTTTGGTGGTGAATTGAAAAATGTTCCGGGGGAACATTTTTCAAGAGGCCCCTTTTTGAAAGAAAAAAAGGGGCCTTCTTTCGGAAGCTTTCAAATTCACTTTTCAAAAATGCGCCCTCCGGCATAAGGGTTCCGCTCTCTGCGGAGAGCGTCCAAAGGGATTAAGCCCCTTTGGAATCTGTATGGCCGCGGGGCAGCAAGTTCTAATAACAAACTTGTTCTACGCGGAATAAACCGCATCGTTTATTTTGATTCCATTTTATGGAGGCGACACCATGAACCAAAACCATCAACCCTTGGTACACGGCGGGGACTGGGCCGGGTATTCGGAGGAGTACGGCACACAGCCTCTGGACTTTTCCGCCAATGTCAGTCCGCTGGGCGTGCCTCAGGGGGTAAAACAGGCCATTGCCGCCGCTGCCGAAACCGCCGACCGGTACCCGGACCCTCTATGCCGCTCTTTGTGCCGGAAGCTGGCAGTCCATGAGCGGTTGCCGGAATCCTATGTGCTGTGCGGCAACGGCGCGGCGGATTTGATTTTCCGGGCGGTGCTGGCGAAAAGGCCCCAAAAAGCCCTGCTTCCCGCCCCAGCCTTTGCCGAGTATGAAGCGGCACTGACCGCCTGCGGCTGTCAGGTGGAGTATTATTTCCTCCGGGAAGAAAATGATTTCCGGCTGGATGAGGGCTTTCTACAGGCCATTGTTCCCGGTATCGATATGGTGTTCGTCTGTGAGCCCAATAACCCCACCGGCGTTTCCTCGCCCCGGGAGTTTCTGCTGCGGGCAGCGGAGCAGTGTAGCCGCTGCGGGGCGTTGTTCATGCTGGACGAGTGCTTCGGCGACTTTTTGGAAGAGCCGGAAGTTCACACTTTGAAAAACGACCTTGCGGAATTCCCAAATCTGGTGATTTTAAAGGCCTTCACCAAGCTCTATGCCATGGCGGGGGTGCGGCTGGGATATGCCCTGTGCGCCAATAGCCAACTGGTGGAAGCCATGCGGCAGGCTGGCCAGCCCTGGGGAGTTTCTTCTCTGGCACAGGCTGCCGGGGAAGCCGCTTTGGACGAAACTGCGTATGTGGAAAGAGTGCGCCAAATGGTGTTGCAGGAACGCCCGTGGATGATGGAGCAGCTGACAAATCTCGGTCTGCGGGTAGTACCCGGAGAAGCCAACTATTTGCTGTTCCGCTGCCCGGTTCCGTTGATTCAACCCTTGCGTCAGCGGGGAATTTTGCTGCGGAGCTGCTCCAATTATCACGGGCTGGACGAAAACTGGTACCGCACCGCAGTGCGCACCCATGAAGAAAACATCCGCCTGATACAGGCGTTAAACGAGGTGATACGATGAAAAAGGCCAAGTGTATTATGGTACAGGGCACCATGTCCGGCGCAGGAAAAAGCCTTTTGTGTGCTGGATTGTGCCGAGTTTTTGCACAGGATGGGCTGAAAGTGGCCCCTTTTAAAAGCCAGAATATGGCTCTCAACAGCTATGTCACCCGGGACGGTTTAGAGATGGGACGGGCACAAGTGGTGCAGGCTCAGGCCGCCGGGAAGGAACCGGATGTACGCATGAATCCTATTTTGCTGAAACCTTCCAGCGATATCGGCAGTCAGGTTATTGTCAACGGTGAGATTCGGGGGCAGATGAGTGCCACCGAGTATTTCCGCATGAAGCGGCAGTTGATCCCGGATATTCTGGAAGCGTATAACGGCCTTGCCGCGGAAAACGACGTTATTGTCATCGAAGGGGCAGGCAGCCCTGCCGAAATCAACCTGCGTACTGACGATATTGTCAACATGGGCATGGCGGAGCTGGTGGACGCGCCTGTGTTGCTGGCGGGAGACATTGACCGGGGCGGTGTGTTTGCCCAGCTGTACGGCACGGTGGCTTTGCTGGAAGAGCAGGAGCGGGCCCGCATCGGCGGTTTGATTATCAATAAATTCCGGGGAGATGAAGCCATTTTGCGCCCAGGCCTCACCATGCTGGAGGAAAAAACGGGAATCCCCGTGCTGGGTGTCGTGCCTTATCTCCGGGTCAATGTGGACGACGAGGACTCCCTTGCTCCCTGTCTGGAAAATCAGGGCGGGAAAAAGCCGCTGGATATCGCTGTGGTACGTCTGCCGCGAATCTCTAACTTCACCGATTTCTCTCTGCTGGACGAGCACCCCGCCATGGACGTGCGGTATGTGCAGAGCACCCGGGAACTGGGGAATCCCGATCTGGTTATCCTTCCCGGCACCAAAAGCACCCTTTCCGATCTTCTCTGGCTGCGGCAAAGCGGACTGGAAGCGGCGGTGTGCAAGCTGGCCCATACCGGTACGCCGGTACTGGGTATCTGCGGCGGCTATCAGATGCTGGGTGAAACCCTTTCCGACCCCTACGGCACAGAAGGCGGCGGGGAGATGCACGGCATGGGGCTTCTGCCTATTGATACTGTGTTTAGTGACCGCAAGACCCGCACCCGGATGCAGGCGGAGGTGTTGGCTTGTGACTTTGCCGGGGCAAAGCTGGACGGCTATGAGATTCACACCGGAAAGACCACTGTGCGGGGCGATGCGTTCTGTCTGCTGGAAAACGGACAGCTGGATGGATGCGTCAACGGCAATGTGTTCGGAACCTACCTGCACGGCCTGTTTGATACCGGCAGCCTGACCCACAAGCTGGCGGAATACCTATGCCGGCGAAAGGGCATTTCCTGCGAGCAGGCCGCGCCTGTCTCCCACGCCGAGTATCAGGAGCAGCAGTTTGACCTGTTGGCAGACGGAATCCGTCATGCGCTGGATATGAAGGCCATTTATGCATTGATGGAGGGGAAGCGGTAATATGGCAAAGGGACTCATTCATCTGTATTGGGGTGACGGAAAAGGAAAGACCACCGCTGCCATGGGTGTGGCCATGCGGGCGCTGGCTGCGGGGAAAAAAGTGGTCATCGTCCAGTTCCTCAAAGGGCAGGAGAGCGGAGAAATTACCCTTCTTTCCCAGCTGGGCACCAAAATATACCGGGGAAAAGCCGGGCATAAATTTGTTTTCCAAATGACCGAAGAGGAGAAAGCCGAAACCCGCAAAGTGCAGGATGAAAACCTCCTTGCGGCTTTGCAGGAACCGGCAGACCTGTTGATTCTGGACGAGGCCTGTGCTGCCGTACAGCTGAAAATGGTGGACGAAACCCTTCTGAAAAAGACGGTGTTGGAAAAGTCGGAGGAACAGGAACTGATTCTCACCGGCCGCAGCCCGGCGGACTGGATGAGGGAAACCGCCGATTATTGTACCGAAATGCACTGCTGGCGGCACCCCTACGAAAAAGGAATCCAAGCAAGAAAAGGCGTGGAGTTCTGATAATTATAAAGAATTAAATTTATAAAACAAAAAACATCCTGATTCAATCAGGATGTTTTTTGTTTTATCTTATAAATTGAACTAAAAACTAAATATACAGTAGATAAATTGTGGTTTTAGAATAATCATCTCTAAAAAGATAAAATTTTTTCTAATACCATTCTTGACAAACTAACGGCGTTAGTGATATGATAACTAACACTGTTAGTCATCAAAGGAGATAGTGCAATGAGTTCAAAAGGATTAAGTAAAGAGATTATTATTGCAGAAGCGGTCAAAAGCATAGAAGAAAGCGGGCGCTCAACAATCTCTCTGCATGAATTAGCCCGGAGATTAGGGATTAAAACACCATCTCTATACAACCACATCAAAAACACAAAAGATCTGCAGCATGAAGTTTTTAAATATGCAATCGATAAGTTTGTTGCAAACCAAAATGCTGCAACCGCAGGAAAACAAAAGGACGATGCCGTAAAGGCATTCGCTGAAGCTTATTATGAATTTGCTGCGGCTAATAAGGGACTATATCAATTGATTATGTCTATGCCGTTGGATAATGATGAAACGGAAAAAGAAATGGCTGTGCCCTTACTTGAAACTGTTATGGATCTTCTTTCGGATTATGGACTGCATGATGAAGCGAGTGCTCATTGGCAGCGAGTGCTGCGTGCAATTCTTCATGGATTCATTTCACAAGAAGAATTGGGTTATTTCTACTACTATAAAGCTATTGACCTAAAGAAAAGCCGGGAAATAGCCATACAATGTTTCTTAAATGGACTTCACACAGAACTTGCCAACATTTAAATTGAAAGAGGAAAGAAATATGAAAAAAATAATAGTGAACTGTTTACAACGATGTCCGTAGGAAAAGCAGTTGCCAAGCTTGCCATTTCTACGGTTATCAGCCAGATTGTTGTTATCCTGTATAGCTTGGCAGATACTTTTTTTGTAGGACAGATCGGTGACCCCAACCAGTTAGCCGCTTTGTCAATTACATTCCCAATTTTCACACTTCTCACTGCTGTTGCTAATCTTTTTGGCATAGGTGCAAACAGTGTGATTGCCAGAAGCTTAGGAAAAAACGATGAAAGTACGGCCAAAAAAGCTTCTGCTTTTGGTTTTTGGGCAAGCTTCGCCGTGATTGCAGTTTTGGCGATCCTGTTGGGCATATTTATGAAGCCGATTCTGACTTTCTTTAAAGCAGACGAATATACCTTCAGCTTTTCTGCAAGATATCTGCTTTGGGTGTTTGTGATTGGCGGAATCCCTACAGTGGCCGGGTTGATTTTGGGGCATTTAGTGCGTGCTGTAGGTAAAACCAAAGAAGCTGGTATTGGTCTTTCTATCGGCGGTATTATGAATATTATTCTCGACCCTATTTTTATTTTTGAAAAGGGCGATATATTATTTAACGGTACGTTTACCATGCCTTTTGGCTTTGGGATGGATGTCTCTGGTGCTGCGGTTGCTACGATGATTTCCAACACGATTTCTATGGTGTATTTCTTTGTTATTCTTGCCAGAATTCGAAGAAATACGGTTTTAAGTATTAATCCCAGGCGCTTTTCTCTGGAGAAAAAAGTTGCTTTTGATACATGTGCAGTTGGTTTTCCTGCAGCTGTATCAGTTCTTTTGGTATCAGTCTCAATTGCAGTGCTTAATGGGCTTTTGTTAAGTCATGAAAACGGCAATATTCTTTCTGCAGCATATGGTGTCACTTCTAAATGTGGTATACCCCTCTGGCACAGCAGCTGTCCGCTATCTGCGGCACGGTGTTTGGCCTGCTGGTCTTGCTGGGCGTGGTCAACGACCCCACCACTACCGGCGTTTCCGACAGCAGCCAGGCATTGACTTACCAGCAGCCAAAAGAAAAATAAACTTGAAACGCACAGCTGCCCCGCTCGGAAGATTTCATTCTCCGGGTGGGGCGGCTTTGCTTTTACAGAAAGTAGTCAAAAAGTAGTCAAATACTAAATTAAAAAAATAAACAACCGCATGGACAACCAATAAATGGCTATCTCATGCGGTTGTTTTGGAGCTGGAGATCGGACT